>QNBK01000043.1 GCA_003644105.1 Spirochaetota bacterium
CAATAATTTCAATTTTATTCATCATACAGCCTCATTTTTCTTTCAATTTCGTAAATTTCAGGTTAATATAATTGTTATTATCATTATAACCAATGATGCAGAGGTGTTGATTTGTCAAGGATTATTTTAGAGGGAGTAAACAATGTAATACCCCCCAGGGGAAAAGAGGAGAAGCCAATTTTCCATCACTTTCCTTCTATGGAAAAGCTTTCAAACGGAGAAATAATTTTATGCTGTAAAGAACTGGAACACGGCATGAACGATCCTTCCGGAAAGATATTTTTATACAGATCCGGCAATGGCGGTAAAAATTGGAAAAAGGGTATTTCTCCCACATGTCATGATGAAATATCTTATCCCGGAAAAGGTTACCTCATGGCCCATATTACAGAACTTAAATCCGATGAGCTTATTTCAGTTTACGCCATCATCGATACGAATAAGAACAACCCTCTTTTCAACCCTGAAACTGATGGGATGCAGCCTGCATCCATACGAATCTGCAAATCATTTGATAACGGAAACTCCTGGGAGCCCCCCCGGGATATCGATTTTACAAGTAAAGATATCATTGTTCCGGGTAAAATAATCAAACTACCGGATGGAACATGCGGGTTCCCCTGTGAGATGCACGATCATTGGGCAGGAGGGTATAAGGAAGGCAGCTGCAGTCGATTCATCAAATCCTACGATAACGGTGAGACTTTTTCCGAAGGAAATATCATAGCTGGAGATGAAGGGATATTGTACGGGGATGCCAGACCGGTATTTACCGGCAAGGAAGTTCTTATTTTCTTTTGGACGTTGGATCTGGTGGAAATGAAGGATCTACCCATCCATTATGTTTCATCTATCGACAGTGGAGTCTCATGGACAAAGCCTGCACCCATTAATATTACAACTCAGATTATGTCCCCTTTTGCTCTTCGGGAGAGCCTGATGGTGGCCGTCCATCAGGACAGATTTTCTGATAATCCGGGGTTGAAGGCCTTACTCAGTTATGATGGAGGATTGAATTGGAACAAATCCACTGAAATAACCATTTTCGGGGCGGGAAGTAAACCAAACGGTACAAACCCCTTTGCTCAATTCGATCAATTCCAGTTCGGTTATTCATCACTCATAAAAACCGAAATTAATTCCCTTCTGGTTTCCTTCTGGCACGTAACCGAATCGGGAACCTCCATATCTGTAGCAGAAATCAGCATAAAGGAATAAACATGGACGCCTACACTCGAGTTATTAAAACCCTCAAAATGGAAAAAACAGACAGACCGCCGACGGATTATACAGCCACCCCTGAAGTGAATGAAATCCTCTTCAGGCATTTTGGATTTGAAAATGTAAAACAAATCCAGGATCACTTTCAAATTGACCTTCGCTGGGTTTACCCGAAGTTTACCGGCCCTGAAGAACTCTCCGGTGCCGCAGGTGTCGGTGCCGAGGGCAAAGACTTCCTTGGAATTACCTGGAAGCCGGTAAAAAATAAATATGCCACTTACAATGAAATTTCCATCAGTCCCCTTGCCGATGCCAGAACTGTAAAAGATATTGAAGATTACTCCTGGCCTTCAATTGACTGGTTTGATTTTTCGCATCTGAATGAAGAAATAAAACGGATTAACGACTCTGAAAGGCATTTCATTTGCTTTTTTGCAGGCGGGGCCTTTGAAACCCCCTGGTATATGCGGGGAATGGAGAATTATCTCACCGATCTGTTAACCCAGCCTGAAATAGCTGAAACCATCAGCCGGAAGGCTCAAGAGTTCTATAAGGCCAGAGCACTGAAGGCCCTTGAACAGACTGACGGTCAAATCGATATGATCGGATCTGGCGGTGACATCGGTACCCAGAGAGGAATGATGATATCTCCGGACACCTGGCGGAAACATGTTAAACCTTATACAAAAGAACTCATCCGCTCTTTTAAAGACATGGGTTATTATACGTTCTACCATTCCTGCGGGTCTTTAATACCTGTAATTGAGGACTTCATAGAAATGGGGCTTGATATACTCGATCCCATTCAAATCAGTGCTGACGGCATGGATCCTGAAATCTTGAAAGCGACATACGGCCGCAGACTATCCTTTCACGGGGGAGTTGATGAGCAGACAATGCTGCCGGTATTGTCTCCAGATAAGCTCGAAAATGAGATAGTGAATCTTATCGGTATACTTGGCCGGGATGGAGGCTATATCCCCTGTGCAGCTCATGCCATACAGCCAGATACATCAATAGAAAATATTACTACCATGTATAAAACAATCAACAATTATCGTTATTGACTATCTGGTACGTCCAAATAGATTTCTGAAAGTCCTATTCATGGCAATTCTCATTTCTCTGGCACTCAGCTTCGGGTTATCTTCTTTAAGTTTTTTAGAAAATCTGATCATAAATAATGACCCTATGCCGCATAAGCCGAAATAAATTCGGTAAGCTGACATGGGGTTGGAAAATTTCTGAATATTTCTGAGCCACTCAAGAAAAAAACCTCCTAAAAATGCCCCTAAAAACCAACCGACACCTAAAACAAAAGTTGATGCTGCAAAAAATATCGGACGTTTGTCTTCTTTACTTTGGGAAAACACCATAAATTGATGGATTGAATATATTCCCGACCCGAAAATACCTCTGGAACCTTGCCATGCAAATAAAGCATATATAAGGATGAAAAAAAGGCCCTTGCCGAGAAGCGCAAGTACTCCAACTGTGATACCAAGCATCGCAATTGTGTATATATTTTTCCCCCCGACATGATCTACCAGTTTTCCCCAATACGGTAAGGCCAGAATCGAAAGAAGAGCTACTGCTGCACTGATTATGGAAATAACTGTCATTGATATTCCCTGAATCTCCAGTAAATAGGGATTGATAAAAGCTGCAATCATGGAAGTCAGAATACTGAAGCTGCCAACTGCCAGTAACAGATTTCGAAAATCCATATTCCGGAATGGAAGCATAATATCCCCAAACCGCAGTCCCGAATATTTATGAAGATGAGATCGGGGAAGCTTCATAATGATAGAACTTGCGATAAGTTCAAACAATGCTGTTGAAAACATAAGAAAAAACATTGTTCTATAAAATTCACTATCACTTCCACCGGAATGCCGGTCAAGGATCCAGCTCAGTGGGATTGCAAGTAAAAAACTCGGAAGTGTCCACACAAGAGCTATTCTGGAAAGATGTATTCCAAGGACTTTCTGCGGTACGTTGGAACGAACCAGCAACTGTATGCTGTTATTTGCAATGATGGGAAAGATATGAACAGTTATTAGAATCACTGTTATAGCAGATACCAAGGTTGATTTATTACTGATCATTCCTGGAAGTAAAAGGAAGAGAAGCGGCATAAAGACTCTTACCAAATACCCTACAGCAACAATTTCCCTATCCTTGTTGAATTGCCCGATAAACGGTGAAAGAAGCAGATTAATACACATGGGCAGTAAATATGCAAACCCTTTAACCGCACCGAACTGCTGCATATTCAGTCCCATTCTCAGGAATATCCTGTCCAGAAAAAGAAAATTCGCTACAACAGAAATGGCTATTGTATTGAAAAAATGAAATGCGTAAATCTTTTTAAGATTAGGATCAAGCTCAGCCATTGAAATTGTTCTTTGAAATTAATTCCAGAACAGAATTAACATTCTTCTGTCTGAGTGATTCCGCCATTTTCACATGATCCAGGGAATCCTGAATAAGCCCTTTATGCCCTATGTCCTTTTCTTTTTCCTTTTTGATAAAATTAACACTTGACAATGGGATATTGGCTCGTATGTACAGATTGTATAATTTGTTGTTGTGGGCGGCCTTTACAAGCAGGTTGTGGAACCTGAGATCGCCTTCACCAACACCCAGGATATAGCCGTTTTCAGCCATCATCAGCATATGTCTGGCCGTCTCCTCCAACTCCTGCAGATCTTGTTCTGTTGCCCTTTCAACAGCCAGTCTGACAGCTGCCGTTTCAAGGATCTGCCTCACTTCAAAGGTTTCCATAAGATCCTGTTCGGTATATCTCCGAACAAAGATACCGCCTCTTTCGCCTCTGACAACAAGACCTTCAACAAGAAACCTGGAGAAGGCCTGTCTTACATCCCCTCGATTTACACCTGCTGACTCACAGAGAGCCTGCTCTGCAAGACGCTCCCCCGGTTTGAAGTTCCCGGAAAGAAGCTGCTCCCGAATAAAAGCATAAGCTTTATCAGCCTGTATGCCTCGTTCCATGCACAAATCCCCTGTAGACATTTTTATGCCTATATTGTATACTATATAATCGTTATACGTCTACAATATCGATATATGTGAGAAATTAATGAAGTACAGTTGTCAGAAAATTATACGTGATATCATTAATTTACCCAAAATTTTATTGACCAGCTGTATGCAATATACTAGTATTGCATACAGCATGTAATTCATTGAGAGACATTTTTTGGTAAATAATAAAACACTAAGTGAACAGACTTATTTAGAACTCAGCAAGATGATCCTGAATAATAAATTTTCTCCTGGTGAGAAAATTACAGAGGAGTATGTTGCTACATTGCTTGGTGTCAGCAGAACGACTGTCAAGAAAGCATTCACAACACTGGTTATGGAAGGAATCCTGGAGGACATCCCGCGTAAAGGAGTATTTATCAAAACATATTCAAATGAAGAGGTTCTTGAAATTTATGACCTTCGTGAAGTAGTCGCCGGCCTTAGCGCCAGATATGCATCTATGAATGTAAATATGAAAGATATTAATTATCTTGAATCTCTTTATCAGAAAATGGAAACAGCGCTTTCAAAGAATCCTTTTGATTTTGCCGAATATTCCCAATGTGACATGGAACTCCATGAGGCAATTATAAAATTCAGTGGATCAAAAATTGTGTCTGAAATTATTACCAGTTTTAACCTCAGGATTAAGCCTTTTAATGTTGCAGGCGTCCGTGATCCTAATGAGACGATAATTGAACATCGGAATATCATTGATGCTCTCAAGTCAGGAAATCCTGAAACCGCGGAGTTTACAATGAGAGAACATATCAAAAAAGCAAAGAACTTCCTTTAATATGAAAAAATAAGTATTACATAATAATCATGAGGATATGACAATGAATTTCCCAATGAGAAAAAGCAGAGTGCTCCGTAAGTTGAGATCTGGAGAACTTGTTAACTGTTTTAAACTGAACCTAACCGACACAAGGGCATTAGAAATTGCGGCCAGGCATGGTTTCGATGTATTATGGACTGGTATGGAGCATATTCCGAACGACTGGTCTGTTATCGAAAAACAGGTATTGGCTGCGAAAGCTTATGATGTCGATCTGGTTTGCCGTATAGCCCGGGGAAGCTACAGTGATTATATTCGCCCCCTGGAAATGGATGCCACAGGAATTATGATCCCCCATGTTATGAATGCGGAAGACGCTGAAAGAATCGTTTCAATGACCAAATACAAGCCCGTCGGGAACCGTGCGGTTGATGGTGGGAATGCTGACGGTGCATTTACAAATGTCCCCTTCCTTGAATACCTGGAGACCGCAAACTCAGAGCGGTTTTCCATACTCCAGATTGAGGATCCCCAGGCTATAGAAGAGATTGAAGCTATTGCGGATGTCACGGGATATGAGATGTTGTTCTTCGGTCCCGGAGATTACAGCTGTGCTCTTGGCATTCCAGGTGAAACAAATCATCCCGAAGTTCAGAAAGCACGAAAACTTGTTGCCGAAGTTGCCAGAAAACATGGAAAGTATGCCGGAACAGTCGGCTCTCCCGAAAATTACAAAGAGCTTGTCGATCTTGGATACAATTTTATCAGTATGGGCGCCGATGTTGTCGGCCTGAGCAATCATTGTAAAGATATTGCACAGGCATTCGGGATATCCAGCAGTAACAATCCGGTTTCATACTACGGTATAAAAAAATAACTGAAAGCCGACTTTGATGGCGGCCGTCTAAGTTACACTCCCCCCGTAAGTATTTCAGCTCCCGACAATCTTTGTCAGCCAGGGAATCGCGATAAAAGTCCCCACACTGCTTCCCACCGAGCTTAAAAAGAACACCAGCAGGATCCTGGTTACCCGATTACGGTACCAGCCCTTGAAGGAAAGAATATCGTTGTTGAGGTTTTCCATATCCTGTACTCGAGGTGTTCTGAATAAATACTCCAGAAGCCCGGCCACCATACCCACCCCAATTGTCGGATTCAGAGAGGTGATGGGGGCGCCGATAAAACTGATGAGTATGGTAAGGGGATGAGCCAGAGCGGCCAGTGCCCCCAGAGATGCCAGCACGCCGTTGGCAAGAATCCAGATTTTACTCATCTCCAGCACCTTATCGAGACCGGACCTGAACGTTCCAAAAACAAAAAGTCCAACGATTGCGACAGGTATTATCCAGGGCAGAATCTTCCCAATCCATTTTTTGGGAGGTACTGACTCTATAGAGGCGGTAGAACTGGGGCGGGTACCGGCATCCAGCTCCCGGAGCAGCTCAACAATACCCGGTACATGGGCGGCTCCCACAACAGCAAGGGTCTTTTTACCCGGTGAAGTATAAATTTTAGACGCCAGGAAAAAATCCCGCTCATCGATAAGAACGGATTTCACCGCCGGCAGATAATCGGCAAGTTCCTTCATCATTCCCTGCATGGCATCAGACTTCTTCAGGTTTTCAATCTCTTCAGGACTGGCTGATTCGTTTGTAACAACTGAAGCTACAAGTGACGAAATCAGCTTCAGTTTCGACCAGGGGCCGCTGAGCCTCCAGGCCCGACTCAGGGTAACCTGAATCGATCTGTCACTGCAGGAGAAGGGGATTTTTCCTTCCCTGGCCGCATCCACAGCGGCCTTCATCTCAGCACCGGGCTGAACACCGGTATCAACCCCCATACGCCGCTGAAAAGAAGCCAGGGCCAGGTTGGCCATCATCATGAAACCCTGACCTTTCTTCAGGACATTCTTCAGATCTGTGGCCGACCAGCGCTTTCCTTCCTCCAGATTCTTAAGCCGCCCTTCATCCATCTCCACACAGACATGGTCTGGTGATTCGGAAAGAATAGACTCTTTCACTTCTTCCAGACTCTCAGCTGAAACATGTGCGGTACCAAGAAGAATAATCTCCCGAGAATTGAGGGTTATCCGGGTTTGGGTATCGGAAATTTTATCGATGTTGAATTGTTCCATTATCAGCCGTCCATCCCATTCAGTGCAGCCCAGGCAAGATCGTATTCCATCTCACCTTTCAGATCAGCAATTCGCGTATACACAGCGACGGCACCGATTTCATTTTTTTCATATTCATAAATAGCACCAAGATAAAACCATAGCCTTTCACCCAGAGCTTCATTCTGTTCTTTGTTCAAAGCATTAACCGCGTAATAATCCGAGTTCCGTTCAGCACAGAACCTCACCACTTCATAAGCCGATTCCCCACGATCGAACCTTCTCAGGGTTTCGGAAAATATCTTATCCGCTTCAATGGAATTCCCGGAACGCAGCAGGGCTAATCCCGCCATCAATGAGAATCTGAAGTCTTCGGAATCTTCAGATGCAGCTTTTAAAAACCACATTGAAGCCTCTTCAAACCGCCCTTCCATCCAGGCGAATTTGCCCAGAGGCATATAGGCCCAGATATAATCAGATCGTAAATCTACAACCCTCTGATAGTATTTTTCTGCCAACTTAAAATGACGCAGGTCGTCGTGAAGTCCGGCAAGATATACCATTGCAAAGAAGTTATCAGGATCGAGACGTTCCACATTATTCAGATCTTCCAGAGCACCTTCATAGTCCTGAAAATACCGGAGTCTGATTCTGGCCCTATCCAGATAATGCCATTGAACATCCGGCTCTCTGGAGATAGCAAAACTGAGATCTTTTTCCGCATCGTTATAGTTTCTTAAAGCGACATTCACCCTGGACCGATCCACCCTTGCATATACGAACTCAGGGTCTATTTCCACAGCTTTATCCAACAGGGGCAGTGCTCCATCAAGACGTTCAGTCTTGGCCATTACCCAGGCCAGACCCGTCAGAGACTCAACAGAATCAGATTTGATTTCCAAAGCCTTCTTAAGATTTACCTCAGCCTTATCCCAATCTGATTCTCCCAGGGCAAGGTTACCCCGAAAAGCATAGGCATCAGCCATTGTTTTATCAGCGGAAACAGCAGAATCCAGAGCTGTATCTCTCGCCTCGTCATTCCCGGCGGCATACTCCAGCAGGGCCAGATTGTACCAGGCTTCGGCATTACCGGAATCTTTATCCACAAGAGACTGAAGCTCTTTTCGAGATTCGTCCAGACGTCCCTGGTCTCTCAGGAGAACGGCGTACACAAGGCGGGATTCATCATCCATGGAATCAATCCCGGCTTCTTCCAATGCCGCTAGAGCTTCCTGGGAATCTCCGGTTTGAGTATAAAAAGAATCCAGCACCGCAGCTGCATTCTCAGGATGAGATTCCGTCCCGGGCTGCTCGGGCTGTTCAGCCTGATTTTCAGTCTGTTCAGCCACAGGCGAATCTTCCGCCACGAAATTGCTTCCACCGGAATTTGTGGAAGTATTACAGGAGAAAAGAAGCAGTGTCAGAGCAAGTAAGAAAGGAATTAAAGTTTTCTCATAATATCGAAGCATTCGCTAATAATAGCCGACCCGTCGACACCCGGGCAACCTTGTCCCGTACTGCCGGGATCGGTATCATAGAACACAATGAATCGAATGTTTCCCGGCCGTATTTTTTTTGTATCGGTCTATGTAATATTGGCAATAGGATTTCTCACCGTTCATTTCACCAGAGTGGAGAGTTTCAGCACCGTTGTAAGCGGGATTACCGTCAAAGGGCGTTCCAGCGTTGGAACCTCGCTCTCTGAACCCCAGATCAGACAGCTGAGAATCAATGCCAACGGGTTTAATCTCTCATTTCGTAAAAATGACAAGGCGATACTCGTAACAGATGACGGGATACGGCACTATCTGGACATCACGCGTTGGGAAACCGAAGAAAACTCCGTAATAATAACCTTCAGTGAAGGTGCCGCTCTCAGGATACTGGCAAACACCCAGGAGGGTAACATCTCCATCATACCGGAAATACCCGTCACAGAGCCTCCGGTCCGTTCGCTTGAGTTGCCCTTTAAACCCGGAGAAAAAGTAGCCTTCACAATAAATCAGGACCGGCCGGGAACCCTGAGTATTGTGACACCGGAAATGGAGTACATTGCATCCCTCCCCAGCGATTCAACCTGGGATTCGGGACAGGAACGCCTCAATCTGGTTGTACTGAACAAGGCCGATCCGATTCTTGAAGTAAGGGATGATCATCGAGGCGGCGGACTGGACGCACTGGAGTGGTTCAAACAGGGATCAGCACCAACTCCTGCAGCCTACGACGGAGCCGTTGAAGCATGGCTCTCAACATCCCGAGGCGGATGGAAATCAAAACTGGAGATAAAGACTTCAGTTCAATGGAGCGACACCCTGGCAGCCGCAGTCCTGGCTGATGCTGTAGAGCAGGGTCTGCTGCCCTCTTCAATGGCGTCTCTGACATCTCTGGGCGAGAGATTCCCCAAAGAAATCGGATGGCTGCCCAGCCCCTATCTGGGCAACATCGTCAATCAAAGCCGGGTACACCGTCAGCAGTTCGGAACAGAGGCCAGAAACCTGATTGCTCAGCTGAAAAATGAATCCCCGAATTTCGGTGCTGGGCTGGCCCTGACGGCCCTGCTTGATTCAGGTTTCTCAGCTGAAGCGGCGCTACTGGTTGATTATGCCCGCAAGACACCTTCTACTGAAACTGTCAATTCAGAGATAATTGATAGACTGAGAATACTCTCAGAAGCCGAAGAACTCTCTCTGGACGATCCTATAAACGATCCTGAGTTAAGAAAACATTTTTTTGATACTTTTATTATTCCTCAAATATTCTGGGTTAAAAACGGTTTGTGGCTGATAGAAGAAGACGGATCCATCAACTTAAACCTCTCAGTTTCTGCAGGAGTCCTACTGATGAAGGAAGCCCAGAAAAACAATGACAGCCTGTATCAGGCAATCGGCAGACAGCTGATTTTATCAGCTTTGAGTTATTCACTTGAGAATGGGGCCCTTCCTGAAAAACTCTTTTTCAAAGCTGACGGTGCCGTTACAAAAGAAGGTTCCATTCCCCCGGAACAACTTTATCCCCTCATTGCCGATCCTGTGGCCTATCCCAGACATATTTCTCTTGCAAAGGAGCTGGGAGCCGGATCCTGGGCCCTCACCGGAACCGAAAGATTTACTCTGAGAAGTACTCCAAGAGAAACAACCATCTCAATGGATTTCCCCCCCGGATCGATTCATCACCTGGCTATCAAAGGAATCAAGAGCTTTAACGTTCTTTACATGAATGGAATCAGGTGGAATGGAGACCCTAATTTCCAGCGTTACTATGCTGGATGGTACTACGATCAGGCAAATGAAACACTTTACCTGAAGATCCGTCACAGGGTAAAAACAGAAACCATAAGAATCCTTTATTACGAACCGGAAGAACCTGCAGCAAAAACAGAAGGTTAAGAACGGTTGGATCTGCCGAGAACATGACAGAACCATAGTTCTGTCTTCGCTGCTCTAAGTTCCCTCGGGGCATTTCTAAGCCACGATTCCAGATTAATCAACTGCCTGAGGGCCAATCCCAATTCGTTCATACTGAATCGGTGAGCACCGTCATTATAGGCTTTAACCGCTCTTTTACCCCCCCGGAGCTTTAACTCTTTTGCAGCATCAGCCGAGGGTAGGCCCCGGTCGATAAGGACTGAGTACTCTCCCAGACGGGTTAAAGGTTCGGCCAGCATGGATAAGATTCTATCCACCAGGCCCGGGTCTGAGTGAAGCATTTTCCGGTAGGATTCCAAAACCCCGTTTAAATCCCTTCGGCAGAATCGGTCGAACAGGCTGTAGACCGTTTCGTCCCGCCCATGCTCCAGCACCCGGTCTATCTCTTTTTCCCCGATAAGCTGCCCGGGCTCCACTGAAAACGCGAGTAAATCGCAGGCTTCCCGGAGAGCATCCGTGGTTCCTTCTGTCACATCCAGAAGCAGATCTATCGCCGAATTATCAGCCCGAAGTCCTTTTTCCCGAAAGAATTTTAATACCCATCCCCTTTTATCCCGTTCAAACATCTCCCAGAACACTTCCACCGCATTTTTAGGCAGGGCATCCGCCAGAGAACGGGGATAGTTCCTGGAACCCGGCCCTTCATCCGATGTAAAAACCAGTGTGGCTTCCGGAGAAGGTGCGGCAAAATATTCTTTAAAGATTTTGATATCAGCAGCTTTAAGTACATGAGCATCAGAGAGAATCACCAGACGTCTGGAAGAAAAGAGGGCACCGTTCTTTAAAATTGAAGTAATTTCCGGGGTTTCACTGTCGTAGGGATAAAAGCGATGTACCTCAGGAGGCTCCCCATCCTGCTCCTCCAGAGCCTTCGTTAAGGCCTCCAGACGCTCGCGCTTCCTGCCGACTTCCGGGCCTGGATAAAAGTAAACTGGAAGAATTTTTTGCGGCATGACAATTCCTGATTAATAGGAGCGGATAATGGTAACAAGACGCCCCAGAATACGGACATCCGCGGTATACATGGGAGGATAAGCCGGATTTTCAGCCTGGAGACGAACTCGATTTTTCTCTTTATAAAAACGCTTCAGAGTAACCGCCTCATCCACCATTGCCACTACAATCTGACCGTTTTCCACCTGGGCCTGCTGGGAAAATACCGCTATGTCCCCATCCATGATACCGGCACCGATCATGCTTTCACCTTCAACCCGGAGAGCAAAAACCTTCCCGTTTCCCACCAACATTGCCGACATGGAAATGTTTCCCTCAAAGTTTTCCTCGGCAAACAGGGGCATACCTGCAGCGACATGGCCCAGCAGAGGCACTTGAACAAGGTTGTTATTTGAATCTGCAGGAGTTTCAATAATTTCTATTGCCCGGGAGCGGTTGTTATCACAGGCGATCAGGCCCTTTTTCTCCAGAGCTTTAACATGGTCGTAGGCACCTTTTACCGATATGCCGAAATGGCCGGCAACTTCCCTGATCGTCGGAGGGTATTTATGACCGCTCAAAAACGATTTGAGAAAATCGAGAACTTCTGTCTGCCGGCTTGTCGGTGCTCTCATTTTTTAATCTCTATTCCGTATTTCTTTATCTTACCGTGAAGGTTACTGGGATAAACACCCATAGCCTGGGCGGTTTTTGCTATATTATAGCCATTTGTCTCAAGCCGGCGCTCAACCAGCCGCTTTTCAAATAAATCTCTGGCCTCACCAAGCTTCATACTGTCGTACTCCCGATAGGAGGAATCAGAGGAAGGCCTTGAACCGGCCTCCCCAAGATAATAACGGGCTGTTTCCTCTGTTACTTCAGCTTCATCAACCAGAATGGTAACTCTCTCTATAAAGTTCTTCAACTCACGGATATTACCCGGCCAGTAATATTCGGTGAGCAGCTTCATCGCTTCACTTGAAAAATCCGGGGGCGAAACATCGTTATGCCCCTTTTTGAAATTTTTATGAAAATACTCTATCAGTGCGGGTAGATCTTCCTGTCTTTCCCTGAGCGGAGGTACCGAAAGGGGTATCACATTCAGTCGAAAATACAGGTCTTCCCGAAACCGTCCCTCCTCAACTTCTTTCCGTATATCCTTGTTCGTCGCCGAGATGATTCGGACATCCACTTTTATCTGATCCTCACCCCCAACCCGTTCAAAAGTCATTTCCTGTACGGCCCGAAGCACTTTAGACTGGGCTCCCAGGCTCATATCGGCCACTTCATCCAGAAACAGGGTTCCACTGTCGGCAACTTCAAATTTTCCCCGACGCCGGGCTACAGCTCCGGTGAAGGCACCTTTCTCATGACCGAAAAGCTCACTTTCTATCAGATTGTCCGGAATAGCGGCACAATTCACCTCAACAAAGGGACGGTTGGACCGCCGGCTGCGGCTATGGATCATCCGGGCAACCAGTTCCTTACCTGTCCCGTTTTCACCCAGTATCATCACCCGGGAATCAGAAGGAGCACTCTGGCCGACAACCTCCCGAATCCGGTGCATGGCTTCTGTTTCACCAATCATTTCATCTTCGAGAAACTGCCCCTGCCGGAGAGCAGCGTTCTCCCGGCGTAAAGCCTCCAACCGCAGGGCATTCCGGGCAATGGTAACCACCCTGCCCAGATCCAGAGGTTTTTCCAGATAATCAAAAGCACCAAGTTTTATGGCCCGAACAGCAGTTTCCACTGTGGCGTGGCCGGAAATGATAACCACCTCAACATCGGTCCATTCGGATTTGATCTCAGCAAGAACATCAATTCCACCCTTCCCCGGGAGCCATACATCCAGAAAAACAACATCAACAGGCTCTGTTTTCAATAAGCGCAGGCCCTCAAGTCCGTCCTGAGCAAGGAGAACTTCATATCCCTCATCCTTCAGAATATCCCTCAAAACTTCCTGAATGGCAGGTTCATCATCAATAATGAGAATTCGGCTCATAGTTCCTCCCCGGCCGGCAGATCGATGTAAAAGACCGTTCCCGAATCCTTCTCCGACTCAAACCAGATCCGCCCGCGATGATCATAGATTATACGCTGAACCACCGCCAGCCCGAGGCCGGTTCCCCGTTCCCGTGTTGAGTTATAAGGCTGAAAAATCGATGTGGACCTCTCCGGCGGAATCCCTTCGCCGTCATCCCGAATCAGCAGCCGCACATAGGGATCTGTCCCCCGCTGAATCATATCCGCCCTGATAGTAACCTTCCCTGCCCCTGCTTCCATGGCGTTCTTTAAAAGGTTCACAAGAACCTGCCGTAACTGACCGGAATCAGCCATCACCGGCAAAGACTCCTCCCCTGGAATAAGAACCCAGTCAATTTTCGATCCGACAGCCCGAAATCTGTCTACAGTTTCTACTAAGACCGGCCGGAGCTGCAGAGTGGAAATCTTCGGTTCCCCCCCGCCGGCAAATTCACTGAAATCCTGAAGCAGCTTATCCAGCCCATCCACTTCACGTAATATCAACTCCACAGACCTCTTCACCATCTCCTCGTCCATGGTTCCTTCAATAGCTTTCCGCTGTATCCTCTGGGCGGAGAGCTTGATAGGGGTTAAGGGATTTCTCAATTCATGGGCCAGACGCTGGGCAATAACCTGCCAGGCGGCCACCTTTTCCGTCTGAACTATTTTTGTCCGACTCACTTCAAGTTCACTGATCATACGGTTGAAAGACTCGGTAAGAAAATCAAGTTCATCGTCCCCAGGGGTGAGAACACGAAAACTGAAATCTCCCTCGGAGATTTTTCCCGTTGCCTCCCCCAAAGCAACCAGGGGTTTGATAACCCTGTCACTCATTGCCATACTGATTAAAAACGCCATAAAGATCAGGGGACCGGCAAGAAACAAACCGAAAATCAG
>QNBK01000044.1 GCA_003644105.1 Spirochaetota bacterium
GAAAAGACTGCGGATGACAGATTTCAGTCGAAGCATGGGTTCCTCCGGAGGGCTCATCATAACGCGTCATTGTTGGGGCGTCAGCCCCCGGGATAATGACAATATGGAAAGGTTTTATCAAGCCGCTTTGGATTTGACGGTAGAAATTTAAGCGACAGATATTACTATCCGCGGCCTCCGGCGCTATAAAATGAATGTAAGTGCCGAATATCGAGTCAGTTCTCCAGTTAGTATATATTAATTGCAGGTGCTCTCTTGCTGGTGTATTATCAGAATATGATCGGTAGATCATTTTTTGTTGCTTCAGCTCTCATCCTCATGACAACTTTTCAGGTAGCCGGGAATCCGCTTCCAAAGCCGAAAAACAGGGAGTCATCTCTTTTGATGATTGTTGTTGTCAGGGACTCGGAAGTACCCGGGAATCGGGGCGTTCGTATTGTTATAGAGGGTGAACAGCGGTATTTGAAGCGTATCGGCGGTGAAGACTGGGATCTGCTTACTCTCCGGATACAGCCGGGTGAATATACTGTCCATCCGGTTGATAATTCAGCTTTTAAGCTATCAGGCAGCGAAAACCTGCTGCAGGTACCTCCGGATACCGTTCTGCTTGCACCCTTTAAACTGCGGATTACTGTGGATGATTCAGCTGGCGGCTCCGGCACTCAAAAGTTAATACTGGAACCCAATAACGAAGAGGACCGGCAGAGAGCAGGCCGGGTTCTGGCCTCTTATGTCAGATTTCCTGATTGGGCTGTAAAAGATCTTAAAGGGTTCGGTCTAATCCGCCCTGCACTGATTTCAGTAGAAACACTTTACGATTTCAACATTTTAAGTGAGCCCACAGGTGCAGAGGCCTATATAGATGGGCTGCTGATGGGACAGACACCTTTGAATATCAGCTTAACCCCTGGAAAGAAACAACTTCAGTTCAAGATGTCCGGCAGGGAAGATGTAATACGATATATCAACCCCGGTGAATCTGACTTTATCACAGGGGAATTGCCCCTCCTTGTTGAAGGAGCCGATGAAGATAGAAATGCTTTTACACTTGTTGTCAGTCCGTTTCTGAGTATGAGAGGAGCAGATCCGCAGCTTTCCTCCTTATTTTCAGAGAGCATCATGTTTGTTCTTGAAGAAGATAGTCGCTTGTCTGTTGGATCGGCGGATATTCCCTGGATAAACCGAGGAGCTCTTATGCTTCCGGATTTTTCCATATTGGAGGATGACGGAACCGATCTTGTGGCCTCGGGGTTGTTTCTCAGAGATGAAAATGGGCTCACAATTCAGGCGAATCTGTACGATGTCCGTAATGAAACAATCAAAGCGGGAGTCCGCTGGTCCGGCACTGTGGGACTGGATATATTTGATGCGGTTGATGAAATCTCCGCATCTTTTGAAAAAGAAGTGGACCGGGTATTACCTGAGGCTGGTAAAACACTGATTACCCGGCAGGAAACTATTTTCACCGGAAGCTCTGATGATGAGCGGCTTCTGGCGGGTAGAAGGGTAATACAAGCCCGGCAAACATGGCGGCATCTGCTTTCAATTGATATTGGTGTACCTGTCATTGATGAAGAAATTACCCTTGATAATGGAAGTGAATTGAGTACTTTCAGTGGAAGATTCGGCGGCTCTTCGTTTACTGCGGGTATGGAATGGGAATGGCTTGGGAATGGGGATTATCTGGGTACCATGGCCGGTTTCAGAATTATCAATGCTGAAAAATATTCAGAGCCTGCAACGGAAGATCGTTTTACAGATTACATGTTATACGGAGCAGCCCGTCTCAATTTGAGAGCTTCCCGATCTGATTTGTATTTCGGTCTTGGCAGTGGTTTGTCCTTTTCTCCCAAGGAGTCTTACACAGTCAGTACTCCTTCTGTTATCAGCGATGAAATTGGCCCTTTTCTCAGCTTATCAGCAAGAATGGATTTGGGATTCAGAGGCTATATGAATCAGCGTGCTGCAGCCCGGCCTGTATTCTGGTCTCTCAAAATGTACCTGTCCCTTTATGAGTACAGGTTCGATCTTGCCGGGGACGGGAATAACGGAAGAGTTCCCGTCAATTTCGGGATATGTATTGGAATGGGTATGGGGCTATGAAAGCAAGTTTTACTGCAGTAATACTGATACTTTCAGCACTGAATCTCTGTGCCAATGAAGATAATTCCATCCCCAGGCGAATTCGTTTTGAACTGGAAATCACAGAAGGCGCTCCGGAGTATCTGAGCATGACAGCTGAAATCCTCTTTGCTGAAATTGCCGCCCGGAATACTGTAATACCCATAGAACACGAGGATGGACGTGTAGACCTCATTCATATCACAGCGGATGATTCGAAACTAACCTTCAGTCTTACAGCAGAGGGTACTGACTTGTTAAGCGAATCTTTTTCATTGGTTGATTTGACAAATCTGGAGGATCTGGAAACTGCCTGCAGTCAGGTAGCCGAGGTCTGGGCCTCTTATCTTGGTCTAATCGAACCTGATGTTCAGGAACTTGTCGTGCGGCAGGAACGGAAGATGACCGATGAGATTGCTCTGGAACGTTCCCTGGCTTCTCCGTTTCAAATGGTTCTGTACAGCCCTGCTTTCCGGGTGAAACCATTTACCAGCAATTCGTATGGAGGCAGCCATCTGGGATTGATGCCGATTGTATTTGACTTTCAATGGTTTATAAATTCCAATATCGGTATCAGTTTTTCCATGTATCTGGAGTATAGTTCCTTCTATCAATTTGGCGAATCAGACACTAACGAACAGAATCTATTTTTATTGCCGGGGATTGGTTTTATATACAGAACGATAGGTAGGCTTTCGGGAGAATTCTCTGCAGGATATTATTTCGGCCCTGTGCAAATGACGGCAGGAGGCGACATTCCGGAGTTTGCTCTGCTTGCCGGGGATGTCATCTGGATTACAACCTCCATGCTTGATTTTCATCTGGCCTTGTCATGGAATTTTACAAACCGCTTTTCAATTAAGATGAAGACAGGACTTTCTTTTCTGATTGATAACCGGTGGGGTAGCTACAATTCTGAGCCTGTTGTCATGGTACAGCTCGGATCCGGGTATCGCTGGTAGCTCAGCCCCTATTGACTCCTACCTGCCAAACCGGGGCATTATGCGATTCCAAGGAGCCCCCTTATCCATATTGATAAACCGCATCCTAAAGCTCTCAAACCCTTTAATCCGGGTAAAAGCCCTTTCTACTACGGCTGGATAATTGCAGCTGTCGGAACCCTGGGTCTTCTCTTCAGTATCCCGGGACAAACCATGGGAGTATCGGTTTTTACAGATCATCTGATTAAAGCTCTCGGTCTCACACGTCTGAGAATTTCCACCGCCTATATGGCGGGCACTCTTTTCAGCGCCCTGCTGATGACCAGGGCCGGCCGTCTCTACGACCGCCTGGGGGCCCGGACCACCGCTTCAGCTGCCGTCATTTTTCTCGCTTTCTGTCTTCTCTACTTCACCCGTGTTGATAAAACCGCCGTACTGTTTTCTCATTTTATGGGGGGCAGTCCTGCCGCATCGGGAATTGCCGGGTTCACCGTTACCGCTATCGGATTCTTTGGAATCCGTTTTTTCGGTCAGGGGGTTCTTACTTTAGTTTCCAGAACTATGGTGATGCGGTGGTTTGAAGAACGCCGGGGTCGGGTTGGGGCGTACATGGGAATAGCCACTGCTGCGGGGTTCTCATATGCTCCGAGGATTCTTCAATTCGTTATTGACGGCAAAGGATGGCGGGGTGCTCTGGGTTTTCTGGCCCTGCTGCTTCTGGCTATTGCCCTACCCATGATTCTGCTTTTTTTCCGGGATACGCCCGAACGCTGCGGTATGAAGGTTGAACAGGGACTTCGGCCGTTGAAAATCCATAAAGAACGGCATAACCGTAAAACCGCCGATGCAACACTCAAAGAAGCCCGGCACGATTTACGGTATTGGGCCTATGCCTTCATGCTCTCCTGGTGGTCGCTTTATAATACCGCTTTTACCTTTCATATTGTAGATATTTTTGCCACCCGGGGATTTGATGCGGTCCAGGCTGTTTCAATCTTTCTGCCTATTACAATTATTTCAGTAATATTCAATTTCCTGGGCAGCTGGGCCAGTGATGCTATGGATCTCCCGCCCCTTTATTTTCTGGCCCTGATTGGTATGGCAGCCGGCGGAGCTGCTATTCTAAGTCCGGATGCCGGCTGGTCGAAGGCGGTTCTGATTGCCGGATTCGGCATATCAAACGGACTCTGGTCTGTTCTCAACAACGTCGGTTGGCCCCGGCTCTTCGGCCGGGAACATCTGGGTGCAATCTCCGGATCGGTTATGAGTTTTATTGTTGCCGGAAGTGCCCTCGGTCCCTGGATATTCAGCTCCCTCCTCAATGCGGATTCCGGTTACATCCGTGCCGGATTGCTGGGAGTTCTCGGGCCGTCTGTTCTGATAATCTTCGGTATTTTTGCCTTTTACAGACGTAAACTCACCTCTGGCGCCGGTCGGTAAAAGCTGTTTTTTGTACAGATCCATGCTATACTAAATAATCATCAGAGGTTGACATAAGAATTTATCAAATAGAGGTGGTTTTTATGAAAATAACTATCGTTATTGTCCTTTTCCTTTCAGTCGTTCTATCGGGCTGTGTTTCGTTTGAAGATATGCTGTTTGATGAGTTCCACAAAAATGGAAATGAATCTTCGAGCACAACCGGAAATGCAGACTCCGGGGCAGCTCAGAAGGCGGATTCATCCGGGAGCGGAGCTCCCTCTTCCGGACCTCAATGGAATCAGCTCATGGTTTCTCAGGCCCAGATGGCTTTCAGCTTTGCGTTCTCGGCTGGAGGAATGTGGGCCGGACAGGTGGGGTATAAACCCGGAGAGTTTACCAAGTTTGAATGGACCATGAAGGGTGAAGATTCAATTGTTATAGAGCGGGCATTCTTGAAAGAACTAGAAAATGGAAATCAATGGTGGAGAGTCTCCTGGAAAGATTCTGAAGGCCTTTGGGTCTGGGAATCACTGATCGATACTCAGAACAGTCAGATGCTTCGAATGCGTGCCAGGGATACTGACGGTAATGAAGGAGAGGTACCGGTAAGCGGTGAATCGGTGTACATGTCGGCTACGGAATTGACAAGGGAGAGTGTTCAAGGGGCTACGGTGGATAAGGGCAAGGTGGATGTCCCGGCCGGGAGATTCCAGGCCGATCATGTAGTATATTTGGCAGGTTCCGGCGGAGGACAGATTGAGTTCTGGCTTGCACCGCAAATCCCCGGTGGAGTTGTTAAGTATCTGATAAGCCAATCGGGTGAAGGGGTGCTCTGGGACAGTCAGCTTACCGAGTATGGGAAAAAGGCTGAAACGATACTGAACTCCTATTAGGAATGTGGGGGGCTTGCTGATATCTGGCACAGTACAGCCCCTATCCGCATCTATTGATATCGTGTTAGTCTTCCGTGCGGACTATAGCCGACCGTCTTATTTTTACGAATACTTCGATTATCCCGCCCTATATATATTTACAAGGAAAAATACGTTATCGCCGTCGGCCGTGATACGTTATATGCAATCAATCAAGATGCAAGAGAACTCAACAAAAACACCTGTCGGTGTAAAGTTCACCGACCTCGGTCTGTCCGAGCCCCTGCTTAAAGCGGTGGCCGGACAGGGTTATGAAACCCCCACTCCCATACAGGCAGAAGCCATCCCTGCGGTCCTGGCGGGCCGGGATGTGATGGCTGCGGCCCAGACGGGAACCGGTAAAACAGCCGGATTCACCCTGCCCCTGCTTCATCTGCTCACCGAAGACAGGCCTCTGCCCCGGTTCAGTGGACATCGGCCGGTGCGCTGCCTGATTGTTACTCCCACCCGGGAACTGGCAGCCCAGGTGGAGGAAAGTGTGAAAACCTACGGCGGACATCTGCCCCTGCGCACAGCTGTTGTCTTCGGCGGAGTGAACATTAAACCTCAGATTAACAAGCTGCGCCACGGCGTGGATATTCTGGTGGCCACTCCCGGCCGTCTGCTGGATCTCTACGGCCAGGGCGCGGTTCGATTCGACAAGCTGGAAGCTCTGGTTCTGGATGAAGCCGACCGCATGCTGGACATGGGCTTTATTCACGACATTAAAAAGATTCTGGCTGTTCTTCCAAAGAGGCGTCAGAACCTGATGTTTTCCGCCACCTTCTCAGAAGAAATCCGGGAACTTGCCCGGGGGTTGGTGAACGATCCCATAGAGATTTCCGTATCTCCCCGGAACACCACCGTGGATACAGTCTCACAGCTGGTGTATCCCGTGGATAAGGGACGCAAAACCGACCTGTTGACTCATCTGATTGTCGAGGAGCAATGGTATCAGGCCCTGGTGTTCACCCGCACCAAGCACGGCGCAAACCGTCTGGCTCAGAAGCTGGAAAAAAGCGGTATCGGTGCTATAGCTATTCATGGCAATAAGAGTCAGAACGCCCGGACCCGGGCTCTGGCGGATTTTAAAGCCGGTAAAACTCAGATTCTGGTGGCTACGGATATTGCAGCTCGTGGGTTGGATATCAACGATCTGCCTCATGTTGTTAATTTTGACCTCCCTAACGTCCCCGAGGATTATGTTCACCGCATCGGACGGACCGGCCGGGCCGGAAAAGAAGGGCAGGCCCTCTCCCTGGTTTGTGCTGAAGAGTCCCGGATGCTCCGTGATATCGAGAAGCTTATCCGTAAGAGTGTTGAACGCCGGACGGTTAGCGGTTTTGAGCCTTTAGAAGAGCTGAACGTCGCTCACCCCGGCCCCAAAATGGGCGGAGGCCGTCCGGGAGGAAGACCCGGTGGACGTCCCGGTGGTGGTGGACGGCGCCGAAGCGGCAACAGAAATAGCCGGCCTCAGGGTGGCGGGAATCGTCAGCGCCGTAATAATTATTAGGAATTATTCCTAATAAATTGACAATTGCCCTTCCTGGCGTTAAATTCCTTATATAGAATATTTCATATACAAGGAGTGTCGTATGGATACGGATCAGGAACAAGTCGTTGTCTCAATGCCCCGGATCGGGGATAAAGCACCGGATTTTAAAGCTGTTACTACCCAGGGAGATATTAATTTCCCCGGGGATTACGCAGGGGATTGGGTGATTCTCTTCAGCCATCCTGCGGATTTCACGCCGGTTTGTACTACCGAGTTTATTACTTTTGCATCAATGCAGGATAAGTTTTCCGAAGCCGGATGCAGCCTGGTGGGTCTTTCGATCGATGGTCTTTACAGTCATATTGCCTGGTTGCGGACGATACAGGACAAGATTGAATACCGTGGTCATAAAAATATGGAAGTCAAGTTTCCTCTGATTGAAGATATCACCATGGAGGTAGCAAAGAAATACGGAATGATTCAGCCAGGTGAAGATACCACCAAGGCGGTTCGAGCCGTATTTTTTATCGATCCCAAAGGGATTATACGTACTATTATTTATTACCCTCTGAGTCTGGGTAGGAACTTTGATGAACTTTACAGAGTTCTTATTGCACTGAAAGCGGCAGATGAATTCGGAGTAGCCACCCCTGCGGATTGGCAGCCGGGTGATGATGTTATTATCGGGCCTGCCGGTTCCTGCGGTTCTGCCAAAGACCGAATGGATGGAAAAGAAGATATGAAGTGCCAGGACTGGTTTTTCTGTTCCCGGAAGATTGATAAAGATACGATTTTAAAGAAAGTTCTGAAAAAGTGATGTCTGACCGGTAATTGTCCAGAATGGGATGCTTACCGGTTATTTTTTTCACTTTTTGTACGGTTTTTCTCCTAGTGGCCCCAGAGGTCAGTAAAAACAGGAGTATTCTACTAGACAATTACTTCCAAACAGATTATTGTTGTCGCAAACCATAGGACCGGTGTTGTTCAATTGCCGGCCGTTGCATTGTGAATTTTGAGAAATTAGAGTATTTGAAACCGGTCAGTCCGGTCTTGCCCCTCTTCCTTCCTTTTCCGTTACAACAGCTTACATCGAACAATATCTCATCTATGAGTTCAAAGCATTCAGGAGTATATAATGCCTAAGAAAATCTATGTCGGAAACCTCAGTTATTCCGTCGACGACCAGGAACTTGAAAATTTGTTCAGTGCACACGGAACTGTAACCAGTGCTCGTGTTATTATCGATCGCTACGACAACCGGTCCAAAGGATTCGGTTTTGTTGAAATGGAAGACGATGCAGCAGCACTAGCCGCTATCGAAGCCCTTAATGGATCCGACCAGGGCGGCCGTGAGCTCAAAGTGAGCGAAGCCCGAGAACGGAACGATCGCCCCCGTCGCGATTACTAGGGTTTGATTCATCAAGGCCGGTTTGCTCCGGTCTTGTAACCTTCGACTGTAGTTATGGAGGTAGAATCATGGGCCGAAATCATTACTCGTTCGAGAAACGACAACAGGAACTCAAGAAGAAGAAGAAGCGGGAAGAGAAGGCTCTGAAGAAGCAGGATAAGGATACGGGAACGTCGGATGACGCTGCTGAATACCTGGCTATGCTTCGTGGGGAGCCCTTCGGTGAAGATGCCGAAGAGGATGCGGACGAAGAGTCCGAAACCGCTGATTCAGAACCTGAAATTTCCTGACAGTTTACCGGCAGAGAGCGGTTTTCCGTTCCTGCCGGTTTCTTTTTTATCCACCTTATCTTCTTTTCTAAACTGAATTACTAGTAAAATTACTTAGAGATATTTTTTTATTGTTCCTCTATGATGAGCTCAGGTTATTTTGACAGCACTGTAGGGGTTTGTTGTATGGAAAGTAGAGTAAAAGGATACAGGGAACTTGCCGAGTTGGGTCGAAGAATCAGTTTCCTTGAATCCAAAAACAATATATCTCTGAATGAACGCAAAGAACTCGCAATCCTTGAACTGGCACGGGTGGTTGAGTTTAAAGATCTGGGTCGGACACTTATAGCCCGGGAAGGGTGAACGGGAGCCGTAACGCTCTCTCCTGCCGATACATCACTTAATTTGGTATTCCTCCGTTTCTCTGGCCGTTTTTGCTGTCGACGCTATCGTAGTCGGTAGCAGTTTCAGTTATCAGAAGGGCCGTTAAAAGTCAAAAAAAAACTACACCAAACAGGCATATATGATTTATCCTATAGGCCGCAACTTGAACCAGGACAGTCAGAGGAGAGCGCCATGAAGAGTGGAACAGTCAAAGAGGATCCGGGAGTTAATCTGGCTCGGGGTATTCTGGAAAAACATCAATTGATGCTGGAAAAGCCGGCAGTCGGCCGGGATCTGGAAAAATCTCAGGAATTGCTGATTCCCCTGCTTCAGGACATTCAGGATGCCTACGGCTATCTGCCCCCTCCTGTTCTCGAATGGGTGAGTAAGAAAACCGGAATCCCCATTTCCCGGATGTACGGTGTTATCACCTTTTATTCTCAGTTCTACCTGGAACCCAAGGGAAAACACACCATCAGGTGCTGCCAGGGTACGGCCTGTCACGTGAAAGGAAGTCAGGCCATCGGTGAAGCGATTGAAGAATATCTGGGCGTGAAAGACGGTGATACAACTGATGATATGCAGTTCACATTCGAGTCGGTTCAATGCCTCGGTACCTGTTTCCTTGCTCCGGTAATCATGATTGACAATGACTATTACGGTGAAATGACTCAGGGAAAAGTTAAAAAGGTTCTGGAGAGGTATTCAAAATCATGAGAGATAAAAAGCTGAAAAATTACGAAGATCTGAAAAGTCTTCATAAAGAGATAGATGAAGAAAAAAGTAAAGTGAAAAGCCGGGTGCTGGTCTGCATGACCGGCTGCCGGGCCAAGGGTGCTGAAGAACTGGCCAGAACATTCCGGGAGAAACTTGATGTTCCGGGAATGGAGGAAATTGAAGTTGTTGATGTGGGTTGCCATGGCCAGTGTTCCAGGGCTCCTTTGATTATGATTGAGCCTGAAGAACTGCTCTACGGTGATGTGAAGCCGAAGGATGTTGATGAGATAATTAAGGAAACTCTTATTAACGGCCGGGTGATACCCCGGCTTTGTGCGGAAGTGGAGGGTAGAGCGGCGGCCAAGGCTCCTGATATTCCTTTTTACAGCGGTCAGGAGCGGGATGTTCTGAAAAACTGCGGGAGAATAGATCCCCAGAAAATAGAAGATGCTGTGGCGGCGGGAAGCTATGATGCCGCGGCAAAAGCCCTGACTACCCTGTCTCCTGAAGATGTGATTACCATTGTTAAGGATTCGGGCCTCCGGGGCCGGGGGGGTGCAGGTTTCCCCACCGGATTGAAATGGGGCTTTGCACAACAGGCTGCGGGCAACGAGAAATACCTTATCTGTAACGCCGATGAAGGCGACCCCGGTGCTTTCATGGACCGGGCTCTTCTGGAGGGAACCCCCCACCAGGTGATTGAGGGTATGCTGATAGCAGCCTATGCAATCGGTGCCAATAACGGATTTATCTACGTTCGGGCCGAATATCCCATCGCCGTTGAGCATGTCACCATGGCTTTGGAACAGGCTCGAGAGTACGGTCTGCTCGGGAATAATATACTGAATTCGGGATTTGACTTTGATATTCAGTTACGAAAAGGTGCTGGTGCCTTTGTCTGCGGTGAAGAGACTGCACTCATTGCTTCTCTTGAAGGCAAACGGGGAATGCCCCGGCCCAGGCCGCCGTTCCCGGCGAATGCGGGATTCCGGGGGAAACCCACAAACATCAACAACGTGGAAACCCTGGCCAACATACCTCTGATAATTGAGGAAGGAAGTGAAGCTTTCCATGCCAAAGGGAATGAAGGCGGCCGGGGAACCAAGATTTTCGCACTGGCCGGCAAGGTAAAAGAAACCGGGCTGGTGGAAGTGCCCATGGGTACGACTCTTCGGCAGATTGTTTTTGATGTCGGCGGAGGAGTTCCCGACGGACATACCTTCAAAGCCGCCCAGATCGGCGGACCTTCGGGAGGCTGTGTCCCCGCCCAGCATCTGGATCTGCCCCTGGATTATGAATCGGTAAAGGAAGTCGGGGCTATCATGGGTTCCGGTGGTCTTGTGGTTATGGACGACCGGACCTGTATGGTGGATGTGGCCCGGTTCTTCCTGGAGTTCACCCAGAAGGAATCCTGCGGGAAGTGTGTCCCCTGCCGTGTGGGGACTCGTCAGCTTGCCGATATTCTCAATAAAATCTGTGATGGAAAGGGTGAACCCAAAGACCTTAAGAAGCTGGAGAGTCTTGCCAAAGAAGTGAAAGCAGGATCTCTATGTGGTCTTGGTCAGACAGCTCCCAATCCCGTACTCACCACCCTGGAGTTTTTCCGTGATGAATACGAGGCGCATATCAACGAAAAGCGCTGCCCTGCCGGAGTCTGTAAGGAGCTGATATCATTCAGTATTACGGTGGATGACTGTATCGGATGCGGGTTGTGTAAGAAGGCATGTCCGGTTGATGCGATTACCGGAGATTCGAAGCAGCCTCATTTTATCGATCCTGATGCCTGTATCAAATGCGGAGCCTGCCACGAGGTTTGTCCGACAAACGCGGTGGTGATTTCATGAAAAATATAGAACTGACAATTGACGGAAAAATAGTAAGTGTAGAGCAGGGTAAATCCGTACTGGATGCGGCCCTGGAGAACGGAGTTGATATACCCCATATCTGCTACGACCCCAGACTCACCCCAACCGGGAGCTGCCGGCTCTGTCTGGTTGAGATTGAAGGTCAGCGGGGACTCCAAACTTCCTGCTCCCGGATAGCTGAAGAAGGCATGGTGGTTTCCACCGAGACAAAAGAAATTGCCAAGTCGAGAAAAAGCACTTTGGAACTGATGATAAGCGAGCACCGTATGGTGTGCGCCACCTGTGATGCCGATGGGGATTGTCTCCTCCAGGATTATGCCTACCGCTACCATGTGAATGAGGACAGGTTCCCGAAAATTAAACCCAAAGTTAAAGTTCCGAACTTCACCAACTACCACAAGGCCATTCAGTACGATCCTACCAAATGTGTCCGCTGTATGCGCTGTGTGAAAATCTGTGAAGAAGTTCAGGGGGCCAACGCCATTACACTCAGGGAACGGGCCGGTCAGGTTCTGGTTACCACCGCATTCAACACAGATCTGAGGGATTCCAGCTGTGAAAGCTGCGGTCAGTGTGTGGGAGTCTGCCCTGTAGGCGCCATGACCAATAAACCGGCGGTTAAACTGGGCAAGGTGAAGGATCTGGAGAAGGTTCTCACCACCTGTGTGTACTGCGGTGTCGGCTGTCAGCTTGAACTGAATGTGGACAGGAAGAATAACCGTCTGGTTAAGGTTACCAGTACTCCGGGAATTATTCCCAATGACGGGAATACCTGTGTGAAGGGCCGTTTCGGTATGGATTTTATCGGCAGCCCTGAGCGCCTGACTCATCCTTTAATCAAGGAGAATGGCGAGTTCCGCAAAGCAAGCTGGGATGAAGCTCTCTCTCTGGTGGTTTCAAAACTCAGTTCCTTGAAGGCTGAATTCGGTCCGGATGCCCTGGCATCGTTCAGCTCTGCGAAAACCACCAACGAAGATAACTATGTGATGCAGAGGTTTACCCGGGCTGTTCTGGGAACCAATAATATTGACCACTGTGCCCGTCTCTGTCATGCCTCCACCGTTACCGGTCTGGCAAAGTCTTTCGGCAGCGGTGCCATGACCAACAGTATTGCTGAAATCCGCAAAGCTCCGGTTATCTTCGTCATTGGATCCAACACCACCGAGAATCATCCGGTTATCGGTATCACAATACGCCAGGCTGTCCGATCAGGGGATACACAGCTGATTCTGGCCGACCCCCGAAAAATCTCTCTCTCCGGGGATGCCGGTATTTACATGCAGCATAAGCCGGGGACGGATGTAGCACTGGTGAATGCCATGATGAACGTGATTATTTCCGAAGGTCTGGAAGACAAGGAATTCATCGAAACCCGCACTGAAGATTACGATCTTGTGCGGAAAGCGGTGGAGAGATTCACCCCGGAGATGGCGGCTGGAATCTGCGGCGTATCGGCGAAAAGTATCCGGGAGTCGGCTCGGATTTATGCCAAAGCATCTGCCGCTTCAATTATTTATTCCATGGGTATTACCCAGCATGCTACGGGAACCGATAACGTTCTGTCTCTGGCGAATCTGGCCATGCTTACCGGAAATGTTGGTAAGGAAAACGCCGGTGTGAACCCCTTGAGGGGTCAGAATAACGTCCAGGGGGCCTGTGACATGGGAGCCCTGCCGGATGTTTATCCGGGGTATCAGAAGGTGGATCTCCCGGAAGCTCAGGCGAAATTCCAGAAAGCCTGGAATGCCGAACTTTCCATCAAACCAGGGCTCACCGTCGTAGAAATTATGCATGCCGCCGAGGCGAAAGAGATTCGGGGTATCTACATCGTGGGAGAAAATCCTATGCTCAGCGATCCGGATCTGAACCATGTGCGTCAAGCCTTAACAGCTCTGGACTTCCTGGTGGTACAGGATATCTTCCTTACCGAGACGGCGGAGCTTGCGGATGTGGTATTACCGGCAACCAGTTTCGCCGAGAAGGATGGAACCTTCACCAACACCGAGAGGAGAGTCCAGCGGGTACGCAAGGCTCTGGATCCCCCCGGGGAGGCCAGGGAAGACTGGCGGGTTATCTGTGATGTAGCTAATAGAATGGGATACGAGATGGATTTTGAAGATGCCTCGGCCATTCAGGATGAAATTGCTTCTCTCGCTCCCATCTACGGGGGAATCACCTACGACCGGCTCACCGGAGTCGGATTGCAATGGCCCTGTCATGACAAGAATCATCCGGGAACTAAATTCCTGCATTCTAAAAAATTCTCCCGGGGAAAGGGCAAGTTCTACCAGGTGGATTATATCCCGCCTCAGGAACTTCCTGATGAAGAATACCCCTTTATCCTTACCACCGGACGGATGCTGGAACACTGGCATACCGGAACTATGACCCGGCGGAGCAAGGTTCTGGACTATCTGGAACCCGAAGGTTTTATTGAATTGAATCCCGAGGATGCAGTGAAACTTGGAGTCAGTGAAGGCGGAGTTCTCAAAGTGAAGTCCAGGCGGGGAGAAATCGATGTTCCGGCGAGGATTACCGAAAAGGTGTTCCCCGGATGTGTATTTCTCACCTTCCACTTCAAGGAGAATCCGGCCAACGCTCTGACGATTGCGGCTTTGGACCCCATTGCGAAAATCCCGGAATTCAAGGCCTGTGCGGTAAGTATTCATGCATAGAGTTCCCCGGTCGATTATGGTGGGATCCACCGGGAGAAATACGGGGAAAACCGAGTTCGCCTGTGCTTTAATCCGCTCCCTCAAGGAGCGGTATACCGTTCATGCGGTAAAAATCACCTCCATATATGACGGCTGCACCACCTGTA
>QNBK01000045.1 GCA_003644105.1 Spirochaetota bacterium
CGGATAGAGTATCATCAGATCAGCCCAATCGGCGAGTTCTATATGATCCAGGGCATTACCCGGTTCAAACATATCGGTGAGAACCGGTTTACCGGTAATCCCTTCAAGTGTTGTATCTCCCAGAAAATGCCTTCCACCTTTTGAGGACAGGCACTGTATTTCCCATCCTTTCTTTACAGTCAGTGAGGCCAGGGATGCTGATTTGAAGGCTGCAATGGATCCACTGGTCATTAAAACAACATTTTTAGAATCTTCAGATTTCGACATTATCAATCAACCTCACTCTTCCCAGATGAACCGCACCAAGAACTCTACCTTCCATCTCTTTAATATAATCTACTGTGAATCCGGCATTTTCAAGCTGGCTTGTCTTATCTTCCGGCGTTAAGGGACTGGTGAGTATTCGATGGAAATCCGGAGCAATTTTCCTTTCCGACGGGGATAAGAGGGCGTTTCTGGAACTCATCGCCAACCCGTCATTCTCCCTTACCGTAGAACAGGAGATAATCTCCGTATTCATGAAGAAGGCTTGGGTCATTCCCTTGATAAGGGAGAGCTGCTGCCAGTCCTTCTCGCCGAAATATGCCCGATCGGCTCCGGCTATGTTCAGCAGTTTGAGCACTACAGTCAGGACACCGTCGAAATAACCCTTCCGATATGCCCCCTCCAACTGCAAACTGTTTTCAGTTTCAATTACTTGATAATGATAATTATCCGGGTAAATGTCCTCGGTGGAGGGATAAAATATCAGGTCGGCAGCTGTTTTCTTAAGAATGTTCCGATCAGCTTCTAAATCCCGGGGGTAAACTTTTAAATCATCAGAATTGTCAAATTGGGCGGGATTTACGAATATGCTCACCGCAACCATATCGTTATCTGCTGCAGCTTGGTGTACCAGGCTCAGATGACCCTCATGAAGGGCACCCATAGTGGGTACCAGCCCCAGTGTTTTTCCTGACTTGGTAATCTCACGGAATCGTGATCGGGCAGTGGTGATATCCTTCAGAATCTCCATCATTCATACCATTCCGTTTTTCCCGGGAATGAACGCTCAGTCACTTCATGATGATAGTCATTCAAGGCTTTTTTCACCAGTGATGCACCATCCAGAAAATTGCGAACGAATTTGGGTTTGAATTCAGCCGTGAGACCCAGAAGGTCCTGAAGAACCAGTACCTGACCATCGACATCAATTCCTGCCCCGATACCGATTATCGGTATATTCAAACCGGTCGTGATGGATCCGGCAATATCTCCTGGAACGGCTTCGAGTACTATGGAAAAGCAGCCGGCTTCCTGAAGGGATTGGGCATCATCCAGTATACGGTCTGCAGCTTCTTTCCCGCGTCCCTGAACCCTGAACCCGCCCAGTCGATTAATTGATTGAGGTGTAAGGCCAAGATGACCCATTACCGGAACTCCGGAATCAACAGTGTGACGGATCAGTTCCAGGTTGCCTGCAGCCCCTTCGAGTTTCACCGCATTGGCCCCGGCACGCATCAGAACTGCAATATTCTCCATCGATTTTTCCATACCCATTCTGAAAGATAGAAAGGGTAGATCGCCGATAATAAAGGACTCAGGCGCCCCTCGGCGGACTGCCTCCACGTGGACTGCCATCTGTCGGGTATCCACCGGCAGGGTGGTTGAATGGCCGTGAAGAACCATGGATACAGAATCTCCCACCAATATACAGTCAACATCACTGGCGGCAATCAGTTTGGCGCTCCAGCTGTCGTAGGAGGTTACCATGGAGATGGGAATGCCATCACGTTTCTTTGATATGAAATCATTGATATTCATAAGGTACCTGTCCTTTCTTAGGATCAAGTCCGGGGGATTCCATTGGATAATGAAACCCCTGGATGCAATTTAAGCCTCGATTACACGTCGGTGTTCATTGTCCTGGAACCGAATCACCGCGTCAGACTTATTACTGGAAGATAAGTTTCTTTATGGAGGACGTCAACTATCTGCTGCTATTATTAACCTTGAATATTTACTTGCAAAACTCTTTATCAGGCATTTTCATTGTACAGTTATTCGTAACACAATGCATTCATGAGTGAAATCTCAGCTGATGAACAACGGGTTCACCGCATCGATACCTTCCGTCAATCCGTTGACGGAACTTATAAACCTCTGATTGATTCGGTATTCCTGATTGTTGCCATTCACTTTTTTGCCGTAGGGGATGTCTGGAAAGGGCTTATTTCCGCATCGACATTTATCGGCTTTTTTCTTTCCATTCCCCTGACAGGTCTGCTTTACCGAAGCACGGTTTCCCGTTCCCGGGTTCTCATGCTTTTAACGTTTATTTCAGCTTCAGCCATGACTGCGGCCACTTTATCGTCTTCCGGAATTATGTTTGCTCTCTCGGTAACCGTATCCTCGGCGGCGGTGAGTTTGAGACAGCCTTTTTTTACCGACCTCTATCGCGAGCAGTACCCTTCTTTACGCCGGGCGCAACAGATATCCCTGGGCTTGAGACTGGGACAGGTTTTTTCAATGGCTGCGGGGCTGCTCTACGGCCGCCTGCTGGATTTGAATCTGAATTACTGGAGATGGATCAGCATCTTCAGCATCCTGGTATTTCTTTTTACAGCCCTGCAGCTGGCAAGACTTCCCGGTGCACCGGTGGTTCCCGGGGAAAAGTCATGGCTGCAGGCCCTTTCCCTTCCCTTCAGAAACCCTGTTTTTCTCTATGTGCAGGCATCCTGGATGCTCATCGGGTTCGGTAATCTGTTAACCCTGCCCCTGAAGGTTGTTTATCTTACAGAAGAAGGCCGGGGACTGGGGCTATCCCCGGCAATGGTAACACTGATTATTGTTGTAATACCGGCTGTGATGAAGCTGGTGTTCAACCCATTCTGGGCAGGTCTTTATCAAAAAATGAGTTTCCCGTTATTCCGCATATCGGTAAATATTTTTTTCATGCTTTCTCTCTCTTTGTATTTCCTTACTGACAATCTCTCGGTTATTGTTCTTTCCTCGGTTCTTTTCGGGATGGGAACATCCGGATCCCCTTTTGTCTGGCAGCTCTGGGTTACCCGTATCGCTCCAAGCGATGAAACCCGGGTTTATCAGTCGGCTCACGCTTTCCTGGCCGGTGTAAGGGGTGTTGTGGCACCCTTCGTCGGGTTTGCTGTTCTCAAGCAGTTTTCCCTCAGGGTGATCGGTTTGAGTGCGGCTCTGCTGGCTCTGATGGCAACCCTGATGATGGTTCCGCTATTAAGAAAGGACCGGCTATTTTAGAAAAGAAGTTATCCAGACGGCATCAGAGGTCATTTCCCAAAAAAAAACAGAAAAAACACCAGCAGTAGCGTTTTGTAAAGACTTTACGGGCGTCAGGTGAAAGAGGTAATATTCAGAATATGGCATCTTCCCCGCAAGTTTATGATGAAAGCAAGATAAAAACCCTCAGTTCCCTTGAACATATACGCCTTCGCTCGGGTATGTACATCGGACGTCTGGGCGACGGTTCGAACTCCGAAGACGGTATCTACGTCCTGATGAAGGAAGTGGTGGATAACGCGGTTGATGAATACATCATGGGCTTCGGCAGGAAGATTGATGTAAAGCAGAAGGACGGGACAGTTTCCTGCCGGGATTACGGCCGGGGGATTCCCCACGGGAAACTGGTGGAATGTGTGAGTGTTATCAATACCGGCGCCAAGTACAACGATGAGGTGTTCCAGTTCTCTGTGGGCCTCAACGGTGTGGGTACAAAAGCGGTTAATGCCCTCTCCAGCCACTTTCTCATCCGCTCCTACCGGGAAGGTAAATACCGTGAGGCGACATTTTCCCGGGGTAATCTGCTCAAAGAGAGAAAAGGATCCTGTGAAGGGCATGCCGACGGCACTTATGTGGAGTTCACGCCGGATACTGAAATCTTCCCCGAGTACGAGTTTACCGATGAGTTTGTCCAGCGGCGGATGTGGATTTATGCCTGTCTGAACCGCAATTTGAAACTCTATTACAACGGGACAAAATCCGAATCGAAGAAGGGGCTGTACGACCTTCTGGACAGGGAGGTGGGGGACACCACTTTATATCCGATTGTCTATCATGCAGGGGATAAGATCGAAATTGCCTTTACTCATACGAGTGCCTACGGGGAGAATCACTTTTCCTTCGTCAATGGTCAGTTCACCTCCGACGGGGGAACCCATCTGAGCGCTTTTCGGGAGGGGATGCTCAAAGGGGTGAATGAGTTCACAAAGAAAAATTATTCAGGTACCGATGTCCGTGAGGGGATTGCCGGGGTTGTCTCGGTGAAAGTGAAAGACCCGGTATTTGAAAGCCAGACCAAGAACAAGCTGGGGAACACCGAGATACGCTCCTGGATTATCAACGAGGTGAAGGCTGCTGTTGTGGACTACCTCCACAAGAATCCTGAATCCGCCAGGGTACTTGAGAATAAAATCGTCAACAACGAAAAATTGCGTAAAGAGCTGGCCTCTGTTAAGAAGGAAGCCAATGCCGCAGCCAAGAAGATTTCTCTGAATATTCCCAAGCTCAAGGACTGCAAGTTTCACCGCATAGTGGATAAAAGGGGAGAGGAGTCCACCATATTCATTACCGAGGGTCAGTCGGCCACCGGCTCCATGGTGAGCTGCAGGGATGTCTATACTCAGGCTATTTATTCCCTTCGGGGCAAACCCTGGAACAGCTTCGGCAAGGGTAAGGCGGCGATTTACCGCAACGAAGAGTTATTTAATCTGATGATGGCTCTGGGTATTGAAAATAACATTGAAAACCTCCGCTACGAACGCATCGTTCTGGCCACCGATGCGGATACAGACGGGTTTCACATCCGTAACCTCATACTGACTTTCTTTCTGAATTACTTTGAAGAGTTGGTGACCGGCGGTCATATCTACATCCTGGAAACACCGCTATTCAGAGTTCGAAACAAGAAGGAAACCCGGTACTGCTATTCGGAAAAGGAACGGGACAAGGCCATGACTGCTATCCGGGGGCCGGAAGTAACGAGGTTCAAGGGGCTCGGGGAGATAAATCCCAAAGAGTTCGGTCAGTTTATCGGTAAAGATATGCGTATTGTTCCGGTGGGTATTGATTCCCTGAAAAGCGTTCCGGCCACCCTGGCTTTCTACATGGGAAAGAACACCCCGCAGAGACGGGAATACATCATGGAGAACCTTGTTTAATGGCCTATATCAACAAACTGTTCGATGAGAATTTTTTGGAGTATGCCTCCTACGTAATCAAGGAGCGGGCCATTCCACATCTGGATGACGGACTTAAACCGGTACAGCGGCGCATACTCCAGTCTCTCCACGATGTGGATGATGGTAAGTTTAATAAAGTGGCCAATGTGGTGGGTCATGCCATGCAGTACCACCCCCATGGAGATGCCTCTATCTACGAAGCCCTGGTGAACCTGGCTAACAAAGAGCTTTTTATCGACAAACAGGGGAACTTCGGTAACACGCTCACCGGCGATCCGGCTTCTGCGGCCCGGTACATTGAATGCCGGCTGCTGCCTCTGGGTAAAGAAGTTCTTTTCGGCCCGGAAATTACCGAGTTCACCGATTCCTACGATGGAAGGCGCAAAGAGCCGATTACCCTGCCGGCAAAGATTCCTCTGCCCCTGATACTGGGAGCCGAGGGAATTGCCGTGGGCATGTCCACCCGTATGCTGCCCCATAACTTTGTTGAAGTACTGGAAGCCGAGCAGGCCCATTTACGGGGTGAGGAGTTTGAACTGTTCCCCGATGTTCCTTCCGGGGGTATCATCGATGTTTCCAATTACAATCAGGGGAATGGAAAAATCCTGAGCCGGGCCAGGCTGGATTCATCGGATCCCAAGCGCATCGTGGTGAGAGAGCTCCCCTACGGGGTAACCACCGAAAGCCTGATCGCTTCGGTGGAGGCCGCCGCCCGGTCCAACAAAATCAAGATCGGGGCGATAAACGACTACACCACCGAGAACGTGGAAATTGAAATCAAACTCTCCCGGGGGGTCCATACCGAGGATGTTCTCGACGGCCTCTACGCTTTTACCGACTGTGAGGTGAGTGTTTCCCTGAACATGCTGATGATCCGGGATGAAAAACCCGCAGTGATGAGCGTTCCCGAGGTGATTGAGCACCATTCCGGCCGACTGGTGGAGCTGCTTGAAAAAGAACTGCTCCTGGAGAGGGGGCAATTACTGGATAAAATCCACGCCCGAACCCTGGAAAAGATATTCATCGTGGAGAAAATCTACAAGAGAATCGAGCCGATCAAAACCGTTCCGGGAATCTTCCGTACGGTGCACAAGGGATTCATCCCCTTCAGTGAGGAAATCGGCAGGGACGTGAGTGATGATGATGTGGAAAGGCTGCTGAAAATCCCCATCCGCCGAATCAGTCAGTTTGATATCGAGCGCATGGAAGACGAAATTAAGCAGCTTCAGGACCGCATCGATGTTGTGGATTATCATCTGAAGAATCTTGTTGAGTATGCTTTGGGATTTCTGGACGGGATACTGGAGAAGTACCGGAATAAATACCCCCGGAAAAGTGAAATTGTCAGCCTGCACAAGGTTGACGTCCGAGAAGCGGCCCAGAAGAATCTCAAGGTGAAATACAACCCGGATACAGGATATCTGGGGTATGAAGCTTCCGGAGGCCGGGTGCTTTTCGATGCCTCGGTGTACGACCGGGTTCTCTACATCAAAAAAGACGGCAGTTATCTGATTACTGATGTTCCCGACAAGCTCTTTGTGGGGAAGGGCATGCTTTACGCCGGTCTGGCGGATAAGGAAACCTGTGAGGAGGTTGTCTTCACCCTGGTGTACCGTAACATGGAGAACAAATATCCATACATCAAACGCTGCCGGATAATCCAATACATATTGAACCGCAGCTACAACCTGGTTCCCGATGAGGGAACTCTGATACGTCTGACAACCAAGGAAGATGTGGCCGCAGTGGTGGATTTCAAGCAGAAAAGCCTGATACCGGGTTCGGACCAGTTTCCGGTAAGTGACTATCTGATTAAAGGGGTGAAGGCCCGTGGTGTTCGTATCAAACCCAAGGATTTCACTTCCGCCCGGTTTATCAGTCTGAAAACCCTGGAGAAGAAAGAGGATTAGAGCGGTGTTGTTCAGTTTCCCCTGCGGGTTAAATGTGTCACTCTGGCCTGGCATGCGTTGGAGAAGTCTCTGGAGGATTGAGTTTCCTGCCCGGTCGGTAACAATCTGTACATAATATCCGGGAACCTCTTTTTTCTATAAGATTTCATGCAGACTGTTTTTTTAATATTTTAAAAGGGACGTTGCAATGAAAAATGATATTACGATGATTGGTCATATTTCCAGAGACATTATAATCTACGATGGAGATGAAGTCAGACTGACTGGAGGACCGGTAATATATTCCTCAGCTGCAGCTGTCAGATCCGGTAAAAAGGTAGAGGTAGTTACACGAGCCTCGGAAGATGCAGATAAAGACTTGGAAGGTATGAGGGCCAACGGAGTCAATGTCATCCGGCTTGAATCAGAACATACCACCAGCATTGAAAACATATACTTTACCCCGGACAAAGAGAAACGGAAGGTTACCCTCCTCACCCGTGCAGATCCATTTACGACTGAATTTCTACCTGATACAGACAGCCTGATTTACCATCTTGCAGGTTTGTTTCGGGGTGAAATACCGGATGCGTTTATCCCTTTCTTTGCAGCAAAGGGAAAGGTGGGCATCGATGCACAGGGATTACTTCGCTGCAGTGAAGATGGACGTCTCCTTTTCAGAGACTGGATTTCGAAAAGGGAGCTTCTTCCGCTGATAACGTACCTGAAAACTGATGCAGCAGAGGCAGAGATTCTCACTGGTGAAACGGATCGTGAAAAGGCAGCGTATATTCTGGCCTCATGGGGTGCCGACGAGATAATGGTTACCCACAATACGGAAGTTATTGTTCTGGTTGACGGCACTGTATACAGGGCTCCCTACACTCCAGCCAACCTTTCAGGCCGAACGGGGCGTGGTGATACGACTTTCGCTGCCTATCTTGCCTGGAGGTTGGATCATGGTCCGGATGAGTCTGTCCGATATGCTGCCGCACTCTGCTCCATTAAAATGGAAAACCCCGGCCCCTTTACGGGAACCATAGCGGATGTACTTTCCAGGATGAGTACTGACTTGTCATTAGATGGGTCTGAATAACCCGATCCTGGTTATTCGGGTATCTTCGAGACGCTTTCAGAGAGCGATCAGTAACAGGGTATCTTTATATAGGATTCTCCTTGACCGCGTCATATAACCCATCTAATATGAACTCTGACTTTTACGATAATTATCGTGGGTGAAGCGGGATAAGTATGGTTCATGCCGGCTTAGTTGATGCATCAATTTTTATCCCTCTGATTTTTCTTTATGGATTTCCCGGCACTCTCTCTTGAAAGTGTCTGGTTATATACGAAAACATCCGTTTCTATTATGGAGGAAGGATTAGATGAAAAGAATCATTGTAATCAGTCTGATTTTGCTGATGCTCCCGGTCTTCGCAGTGATAGGCCAGCAGAAAGAGGTGAATCTCTACGGCAGTGCTGAGGTGCGAACAATCGAATACCTCGCGCAACAGTATGAAAAGGAGACGGGAGTCAGGGTTAACTGGATCCGCTTGTCCAGCGGGGAAACCCTGGCCAAACTGAGAGCAGAGTCCGCCAATCCCCAGGGGGATGTATGGTGGGGCGGTACAACTGATCCTCATTCCATAGCGGCGCTGGAGGGTCTTACTGAAGATTACAAGCCTTCAATTTATGATGAGATCGATCCCCGGTTCAGGGATCCGCTTGGTAACGGCAGTGTTATCGGTGTCTATGTTGGCGCTCTCGGCTTTTCTGTCAACAAAAAGCTTCTTGACAAAATGGGGCTTCCTGTCCCCAAAGGGTGGGAAGATTTACTCGATCCCCGGTACAAAGGTCTTATCGGTGTTGCCAATATAAACACTTCCGGCACAGCTCTCACAACTCTCGCCACCCAGATTTTCCGTCTTGGAGAGGATGAGGGTATGGAGTACATGAAAAAGCTTCACGCGAATATATCCAACTATACAAAATCCGGTTCAGCTCCCGGTATCCTTGCCGGGCGGGGGGAAATCGCTATAGCCATCATTTTTCTGCATGATTCCATTTATCATGCGGAACAGGGTTATCCGGTTATACCTGTCGCTCCTGTTGAAGGCACTGGATTTGAGATTGGGGCTGTTAATCTGATTGCAGGTGCACCTAATCCGGAAGAGGCTAAAAAGTTCATTGACTGGGTTATCAGTGCAAAAACCCAGGAAGGGCTGGGCTCGGTAGGATCCTATCAGATACCTACCAATATCAATGCAAAAGTTCCCGATGTTGCCATCCCGATCGATGAGGTTAATACAGTGGATTATGATTTTAATTGGGTTGCTGAAAATGGTACCCGAATTATGGACAGGTGGACCCGGGAAGTGTTTGTACTTCCACGTTGATGGATAATGATTTCATCTGCGATTAAAAAAGAACAGTTCATTTGGATCGGGAGCATAGTTGTTTTTATGCTCCTGGTTGTTCTTCCCTTTTACGCTCCCCTGAATCAGGGGACGGCAGAACTCCTGACAGAAGGAGACTTCTCCGGGACTCTGTGGAATGTGAGGTATGAAGCTCCGGCTGCAGCCCTGTTGCTACCCCTTCTACTCATATCCGCCATCCTGGCCATGTCTCCTATCAGAAAGAAGTTAAAACTCAGATTGTTCCTGGCGATAAGCCTTCTTGGGATAACTTTATTTCTGGTGCAGGTTGTATTACTTACCCCTGAACTGAAACTAACCAGTGGAGCCTTTATCCTCTTTTTTACTTTTCTGACTCTTCTTGCCCTTACCCTTTCGAGAATGGGTATCATCAGGGGGGACAGCTTTATATCAGGATCAATCCTGAGTATCAGTGTCCTGCTTGTTATTTTTATACTATTCCCCCTTCTTGTCATTCTTGTGCGAAGTGTTGTAGTTGAAGGTTCTCTGAAGCCGGGGAATTTCATCAGAACACTCACTGCATACCCCTCAACCATGAGGATACTCAAGAACAGTATATTAATGGCTGGAACCGTCGGTGTTCTGTCAACCATTATCGGCCTTGCCTTTGCCCTTGTGGTGGAACGTTCAAGATTCCGACTGAGACAGTTTATGAGGGCATTTTCTCTGTTGCCGATTATTACTCCCCCTTTTGTCATCGGATTGGCGATAATCTTCATGTTTGGAAGAGCCGGTTGGTTCACCAGCGGGATTCTCGGTCTCAGGGTTAATTTCGTTTTTGGTTATTTCGGGATTGTGCTGGCTCAGACTCTCTCATTTGCGCCTATGGCTTTTCTCATCCTCTCAGGAGTTATCCGTTCCCTCGATTCTGCACTTGAGGAGGCGAGTTACACTCTTGGCTCAAGCAGATGGCACTCTTTCAAAACCATCATCTGGCCCCTGCTCAGACCTGGTCTGGCAAATGCTTTTTTGTTATCGGTGATAGAATCTCTGGCAGATTTTGGAAACCCCATACTTCTGGGAGGAGATTTTGATGTTCTTGCAACCTCAATCTATCTTGCTATCGTAGGCCGTTATGACGAGATGCTTGCCGCCTGCCTCGGTCTTGTTCTCCTTTCAATCACACTGACCACCTTCATTATCCAACGGTACTGGGTGGGCAACCGCTCATATGTGACGGTGACCGGGAAGCCGAGCAGGAACAGACTCCTCCCTCTGCCGAAAGGGCTGGACTACACCCTTGTCGGGGGAACTATTCTCTGGGTAGTACTGACTGTAACGCTCTATGGTTCTGTTATTACCGGAAGTTTTGTGAAACTCTGGGGGATTAACTACGAGTTCACCCTCCAGCATTACAAGTATTTTCTGGAGGTGGGTCTCGAGTCCTACTTTACAACACTGAAGCTGGCAGCGATATCCGCACCTATAACGGCAACGATGGGACTGATGGTTGCCTATCTGGTCAGCCGTTATACCTTTTTTGGTAAAAAGACATTTGAATTCACTTCAATGCTCAGTTTCGCGATTCCGGGAACGATTGTTGGTATCGGTTATGTGATGACTTTCAATACCGGCCCCCTTTTCTTTGCCGGTACCGCGATGATTCTGATAATCTGTTTTGTGTTCAGGAATATGCCGGTTGGAATCCGGTCCGGGATGGCGGCCCTCCAGCAGATTGATGTCTCCCTGGAAGAAGCCTCAATCACACTTGGGGCAAGCAATTTTTATACATTGAGAAAAGTTGTACTCCCTCTGATAAAGCCGGCAATCTTCTCAGGGCTGGTATTTGCTTTTGTCAGGTCCATGACAGCAATCAGCGCGGTTATTTTTCTCGTAACCGCCAAAACCAAGCTTGCTACAACAGTTATCCTCGGCAGAATAGAAGGGGGTAAGTTGGGAATTGCAACAGCTTATTGCACGGTCCTCATTGTTACGATGATGATTGCAATTGGAATAATGTATTTCTTTACAAATAGAACCAGTAAACAAAATAATGCTGTAGCTGTATAAGGCAGGATAATAGATGGATGAAACGATGACAGGAACTGCAGATTTACGTTTTGAAAATATCACGAAGAAATTCGGGAATGTTACTGCTGTTAATGATGTCTCCTTTCAGATAGATCATGGAAAGCTTGTTACACTTCTAGGTCCATCAGGATGTGGTAAAACGACTATTCTCAGGATGATTGCAGGCCTTGAAGTTCCGACATCGGGAAAAATCTATCTTGGCGGGGAAGATATTACCGATATGCCCCCGAATGAACGGAAAATCACCATGGTTTTTCAATCCTACGCCCTTTTCCCCCACATGAATGTTTATCAGAACATATCATACGGACTGAAAGTTAAAAAATGGAAAAAAGACAGAATCCAGGTGGCCGTTAAAGAAGCTCTTGATGTCGTCGGGTTGAAAGGTCTTGAAATGCGGGGCGCGAGTGAACTCTCCGGCGGGCAGCAGCAGAGGGTTGCTCTTGCACGGGCTCTGGTTCTTAAGCCGAAGGTTCTCCTTTTTGACGAACCTCTATCCAATCTGGATGCAAAACTCCGAAACAGGATGCGTGGGGAGATTCGAAATCTTCAGAAAGACCTGGGGATTACATCGGTTTATGTGACTCACGATCAATCTGAGGCCCTGGCCATTGCAGACCGGATAGTTGTTATGGATAATTCCATCATTTCCCAGATTGGAGGGCCGGTGGAACTCTATACTCGCCCGGAAAACAATTTTGTTGCTGATTTTATCGGAGAGGCAAATATCGTGGAGGGGGAATTGCTTAAGGTTGAGGGAGATTTAGCCCTTATCAAGCTGGGCGGTATGCAACTGAAAGTACCCTATTCAAGCAGACCGGAAGCGGGAACACCGGTGAGGGTGATGATTCGCCCTGAAGATATCCTGATACAACCCGAAGGGAAGACGGGAATTACCGGAAAGATTGAGTTTGCCATGTATCAGGGTGCAATGAATGACTATACCGTTGTTACTGAAATGGGAGAACTCAGGATAAATGACTATGAAACAAAAGGCGTCGTTAAAGTCAGAGGTACAAAGGTTTCCCTGAGTTTCAGGGAAGATTCTCTATTTATAGTTCACTAAGGCATGAAAAGGGTTATGGAGGTATTCAGTTATGAAGAAAGTGCTTAGCATCGTTTTTCTGGTTATGTTGGCTGCTGCTGTTATGGGTTGTGCCAGTTTACCGGAGTTTGTTCAGGATCAGTCCAGGAAGGATGTCGATGAATCGGAGGGTTGGGATGAACAGGATTCTTCCGGTCCGGTAAAGTTTCTGCAGGTTCAGACAACGGCTCCAGCGTCCGACGAGGGAACCGGAATGGTTCTGGATGGTTCATTCGGTGAGCGTCTCCTTGAGATTCTGACGGTACCGGCAAAGCCAGGTACAGATGTAGTCTGGAACCTGAAGAATAAAGGTGACAGTGATATTTATGTTGTTGCCGCGAAAAACTCCTCTATGGAACTTCCCGTTACCGTTCCAGGTGGTGAAGAAGTTGAAGTTTCCGATATTTTCGACGACGAGGGGTATACCTATCTTGTCTTCGATAACGAAGGGGGCGGAGGAATCACTCTGGAAGTACGTGCAGCTGTCGGGGAAGAAAGTGCAAAAACAACCCGCGGAAAGTACATGAAAATTCTCTGGTTCTAGAGCAGTTTTCAGAAATTGAAAATGACAGCCCCCTTCAATATTCCGGAGGGGGTGTCGCCGAATTCTGTTTTCTTCGATTGGGATAACTCCTCTTTACAAAGTCCTCCTTACATCTGTTTGAATATTTCTTACTCAGGTTGAAGTTGCTTCCTGTGATAACTGAAAAATAATCCCGAGACTGAATATGAGCAAATCAAACGGGATGCCATTCATTTTGAGCGTGGTGAAAAGCAGAGTTCACCCTCATTTTTTACACTTTTCATACTTGATTTGTCATATTTTTCCTTGTTCGCTATCAATTTATAGATTAAAATAAATCCATTAGACTCTGTTTGCTTGAGTTCATCTTTTTTACCCTGAAGGAATTGTTTTGAAGTACGAAGCCTTCTCGATGCCTATACCCTCCTCAATAATGGCTCCAGAGACTTCTGACATACTGGATTTCCTCTCACTGATTACCCCGGAAAAAATTCAATGGTGGAGTAAAGCCGATCAGTCCCGGGTTCTGGTGAACCTTCAGCCCCCCTTTAACCTTCAGGGATTTGACAGACTCAACGACGCCGATCTGGTGGAGGAAGATATTGATTTCATCCTGAGTGCAATAAAGAAACGGTTCGGACTGGATGAAGCTGTGGTTTCCGGACTTTCTGGACTTTCCGGCCATCTGGGAGATTTTGAGGGAATTATTCTCTCTCCCGGAGAAGTCCGACTCCTGTACAAAGGGATAACAAGCGGTTCTTTTGAAGATATCCGCTACGTTTACGTTTTTGTCGGTTCTAAAACAATCCATTCTGTGTTCAGGGTTAAAGTACCCGTGGATTCGAAAATCAGTGATGTTGTTTCTTTTCTTGAAGATGAAGGCCGAATTGATGTACAGGGAGAAAACACCTGCATTTTCAATCCTCTGAGCCACAGGTTATTTAACCCTGAAGAACCCATCGGGCCGGAAACCTCGTATTTGGCTCTCAGCGATGGAGAGAAGCGACTTGTCTCGGCAGGTTTGTTTTCACGCCCCTCAACCCGTAAAAAACCTGCTTTCCGCAGAGTTACCCCATCCCTTGATTCAAGAAGACCCTGCAACAACTGCCTTATCTGTTCCTCAATCTGTCCGGCTGGCCTCTCCCCCAGCATTTTGTTTCACTTTGCCGA
>QNBK01000046.1 GCA_003644105.1 Spirochaetota bacterium
AATTACCCCGGAGCCGATTCGAACGGCTGACCTACTGCTTAGGAGGCAGTTGCTCTATCCAGCTGAGCTACCGGGGCATCTGGCCGGATGATAGCCTCTGGTCTTTGTTCTCGTCAAGTTCCGCCGGGTATTGACCTCCACTCTCAGCGGGGCTAGTTTTTACGATATGAATGCCATTAATTACGATACTGTCAAGAAAGATTTTTCGGATGAACTGCTTGAACGTTTTCTGCGATACACCCGTATTTATACCACCAGTGATGAAACTCTGGCCGAGGCCAGAACCCCATCTACCCCGGGCCAGTGGGACCTTTTACGTATACTTGAAGCTGAACTTAAGAGCTTCGGTGTAAAGGATGTGAGTCTGGATGAGTATGGCTATCTGATTGCCCGGCTGCCGGGAAATCTTCCGGAGGATGCCCGGGTGGACACTGTCGGTTTTATGGCCCATGTGGATACCAGTTCCGATGCTCCCGGGGAGAACGTTTCACCTCAGGTTCATAACCCCTACGACGGAAAAATAATCAAGCTGAAAAATGAAATATCCATCGATCCGGCCGAATCTTCTCTGCTGGCATCTTATGAAGGTGAGGCTGTGATTACCAGCGACGGAACCACTCTTCTGGGAGCCGATGATAAAGCCGGAGTGGCTGAAATCATGACGGCGGTCCACTGGCTGATTCAGCACCCCGAAGCACCCCGGGGAAGTCTGGAAATCATCTTCACTCCGGATGAGGAAACGGGAATGGGAATGAACCGCTTTCCCGTAAAAAGTCTGAAGTCCCGTTTCTGCTTTACCATGGACGGCGGCCGGGAAGGGGAGATGGAAAGCGAATGCTACTTTGCCAGAGCAGCCCGGGTAAGTTTCAAGGGAAATGTGATTCACCCGGGAGCAGCCCGGGGGAAACTGGTAAATGCTGTAACGATGGCTGGTGCTTTTATCTCTCTGCTGCCTCGAAACGAGAGTCCTGAGGCCACCGACGGCCGTTATGGGAATTACTGGCCTCATAAGGTGGAAGGTACCCTCGATAGTGCTGAGCTGACGGTGTTCTACCGCAGCTTTGATGCCGATGACATACAGCGGAGAAGCGATGCGCTGCACTCCTTCGCCGCCGGGGTGGAAGCGGCATTTCCCGGTGGAAGCGTCTCGGTGGAAACAAAAGAGCAGTACCGTAATATGAGGGAAGAACTGGATAAGTATCCCCAGGTGATAAACAAACTCCGGGAAGCTGTCATGGCTTCGGGTATCGAACCCCTGGAGAATCCCATCCGCGGGGGTACCGACGGTTCACGGCTCACAGCCATGGGGATTCCCACCCCGAATATCTTCGCTGGAGGTGTGTCTTTTCACAGCCGTTCCGAGTGGGTGGCCCTCCCGGCGATGGTTCGGAGCGTTACGGTAATCCTGAATCTCATCGGTATATGGTCAGAATAGAAATAGACTGAGATTTAAGCTGAAAAAAGGGTTATACTTGACGGGTGGTATCAAGGCAGCATCCGCAAAGATTCTATATTTTCCTTCTCATTTCTTTCCTACTGCTGGTTGTTCTTACAGGCTGTGATGAGTTTGGGCTGCTGGACAGTTCTGTTATCAACCCGTTGATTCAAATATCCCTCACCGGTTCACTTGTTAATCCCGGAGATGAAATCGCCATTCAGATTGATGCGGCAGAGAATATTCCCGATAGAATAAGCTCCCGTCTGGAAGGTATTAACGGGGATTCTTTTAACCTTACCCTGGAACCGCCTGAAGAGGGGTGGGGGAATTTCTCGGGAACTCCCGGAGAGCTGAGTGTGCCTGATTCAGTTTCCGAAGGTTATTACACTCTTGTTTCAGAAGCCTGGCTGGATGAGAAACTGCTGAGTGAAGACCGTACAAACCTGTATGTTCTCCATGGAGAATGGGTGATAAACAGCCTGGAGCTGTTTCCCCCTCAAAGTGTACCCGGTGGTTTGTTTTATGTGCATGTGCTGCTGGATATACCCGATGGTTCCAACCCCCGGCTGCGCTGGATTCAGAACGATGAAATTATTGCTGAGGGGCTGCTTTCTGAAGGGTGGGATTCGGTTGTTCTGGATGCCGGCAGCCGCCCGGGAGTCAGCTCTCTGACTGTGGAACTTTACCCGGTAGAGGATGAGGAAACTGTTCCTCTCAGGTTGTTCTCCACGGAACTGTACACCACTGAATCAATTCCTCCAGGGGCTGATAATCTCTACCCCCCGGAGGCTTACGCCTTTCTTCAGCATTTTGACGGTAAGTTTGACGGTGATCCTGAAATATCGGGTAAGCCCCGTCCGGTTATCACCGGCGACGGTATGGGTTTTCGTTTTGCCCCGGGGGATGGCATCAGTTGGAAAGAGGTTTCTCTGCCTTCTTCTGATACAGATGTCTGGCAGCCTTTCTCTATTACAGTCGGGGTACTTCCTGAACAGGGCACTGCAGGCCGGCTTCTGAAGTTTGGTGATGAGGCTTTCTCAATGGTTCTCACCCTGACTCAGGATGGAGAGTTGCTTCTGCAGTTGGATGAATCGGATGAATATCTTTCAGATCTTTCTCTGCCTGAAACAGATGAGGGAACAATTGCCGTAACACTATCATTTCAGCAGGAGGAAGAAGGGCTTAAGCTCACCTGGCTCGTGGATGGCGATACGGCGGCAGTAGACCGATGGCCCTCCATTCCGAATCCTCCCGGGGAAAAACTCAGTATAATTCTGGGAGGGGAGGATGGTTTTTCCGGTATTGTTACCGAACTGGCTCTGCATGTTCCCGGTATCGGGGGGGATAGATTTGCCTTCTATCGGGATACCGATAATGAGATGATAACTGCCGAGGGATTTGAGGATGCCGATCTGCAGCCGCAGCTTGAAATCCAGCCCGGACTTGTGGTTGATGGAGGCTCCCTTGTTTTACCTCCGGATGGGTGGATTCGCTTCCCCGGGGGGGGAGACGGAGAGCTGGTATTCGAGGCTTTCCCGACTGATGATTCGTTTACTCTTACCCTCTACAACCCGGTTACCGGGAAGGAATCAGTTAATAAAACCACAGATGGCAGAATTAGTGCGGAATCTTCTGCTAGAATCGTTATCCCGCTGGATAAAGAGGCCCGGATAATTGATAATAAAGATGATATTGTTTACGAGCTCAGGGCTTCCAACCGGAACACTTCGGATCTTCGGCTGGAGTCTGTGCTTGTCAGTCGGGAGTAATTGTATTCAGGGGTTGGGATGAAGATATTCTCATTTGCTTTGCTTATCATCATTCTGTTTTTCTCTTCCTGCGCCGGTGGTCCGGAAGTCAGTGATATAACGCCCGACTGGGCTGATACCCCGCTGGAAGATACCTCCTCCTTAAAAGCATTCCGGGGTTCCGGGAATGGAGAAACTCTCGCTTCGGCAAAAGCTGCGGCCATTGATAATCTCAGATCTGAAATTCTCGCTGCAATGGAGATTGAGAGTTCCGGGGCTTTTAACGCAATGTTTGAAGAGATTGCCGGTATAATCGCTAATCCGGGGTCCGGCGCGGTTGACGGGGTGGAGATTGTCCATAACGAGGGGTGGATGAACTCCCGGGATTCTATCACATACATTGTAGATCTCAGCTGGGATAAAGCGGCTTTTGAAAAACAAAGAGCTTATCTTGCCGAACTCAATGAAACGGCGAGTCCCGGATATAAAGATATGGAAATCAGGGCCGGTGATGCTGAGAGTGACGGGAATTTCTATGAGGCTGCTATAATCTGGGCGGCTGCAGCGGGTATTGCCCGGGAGAACGGAAATAATTCCGGCTATCGTAACGCATTGGACGAGGTGGTTAAGGCCATTGATAATCTGGAGTATCTGCTTAACTCATACCCGGATAAGACTTTTGTCGGCCTACGGCCTGAATCTCCGGTTCTGTTCCTGGTTAGTTCCCGGGGAAAGCCGGTGAGCAATGCCGAGTTTGTTATCACTTATCCGAAAAACGACCGGGAAGGTTCTCCTTCAAGAGCTCAGGCCCGCGTTGTTTCAGATGATAACGGGGTTGTCCGTTTTCTTCCCCCGGAGGTGCCTTTTGCCGGTACACAGATTGTAACCATTGCTCCCGGTGCCGATCCTTTTCTGGAGTACTTCGATGGGAATAGGGATAAGTATACCCAGGGGTTGATTGATTCACTGGAAACGCCCCGGATGCAGGCCGAGTATGAGGCCTTATCAAGAATCAGAATCATTTCCACAGGAATTCTTATTCTTGAAACCGACCTTGCGGGGAATCCTCTGAATACGGCCGACACGGCTGAAGGTTTGCTGAACGATCTCAGTGCCGATGGATTTGATATCAGTATTATGAATCTTGATCCGTCTCAAATGCTGTCCCGATCGGATGAAGCTCTACTCAGGGATTTGAAGGCCGACTCACGATTCTCGGATACCTATCAGAGGGTTATTCACGGGACGGTGGCTCTGGACAGTTTTGAGCAGAATGGAGATAACTTTACCGTAAAGGTTTCCGGTACTCTTACCCTGTCTGATATCAACCGGCAGATAACACTGTACAAATCTGAAATATCAAAATCCAGTCAGGCCTCAAACAGCCTTCAGGCCATCAGTGCCGCTTTCCGGCAGCTCGGCCGTTCATTTGCCGGAGAACTTATCGAACAGGCTCCGTGATGAACCCGGATTATCAACTTGAGAGTCTCATTATGGCATTAGCCACCCCCAGAGGGCGCAGTGCCATTGCCGTTGTCCGTACTTCGGGTCCCGGCTGTATTGAAGTTCTGGCCGTAATTTTCTCACGGCCGGACGTATTGAAAAACAGTGATGGGCACCGTGTTCATCACGGCTGGATTCTTGACGGGAATAAGGCCCGGGTGGATGAGGTTCTCCTTACCGTATTCAGGGCTCCGGCCAGCTATACCGGCCAGGACTCGGTGGAGATATCCTGCCACGGGGGACTCCCTGTAGTGGATCGGCTTCTGGATGTTTTACGGGAAGCGGGGTTCCGGGATGCCGCTCCGGGAGAGTTTACTTTCCGGGCGTTTTCTCTGGGTAAAATGGATTTAACCCGGGCTGAGGCGGTTCGGGAGATTATCGATTCGAGGACCGACAGGGCCAGAGCACTGGCGATTTCCAGGTTGGCCGGTTCGGTTAAATCTGTAATTGATGAGGTAAAGGAGACAGTAACACTTCAGTCTGCCGTCGCCGCTCTGGCACTGGATTATCCCGAAGATGAGGCGGAAACTGTTCCTTTCAACTATGAGCTTATTCGCCGTTCCAAAGAATCTCTTCAGAATTTAATCCGAAGCTGGCGTACCGGCCGCTTGTACCGGGATGGCTTAAAGGTAACTCTGGCAGGCCCTGCCAATGCGGGTAAATCATCCCTGTTCAATCTCTTTCTCAGAGAGGAACGCTCTATTGTTACCGAGCAGCCGGGAACCACCAGGGACTGGGTGGAGGCCTGGCTGAACCTGGACGGGATTCCCCTGCAGCTGATGGATACCGCCGGCTTGAGATCTGAAACCGTAGATCCCATTGAAATTGAGGGGATACGCCGAACTCGGGAACTGCTCACCGGTTCCGACCTGGTGGTGGCGGTTGCCGATGGAACAGCGGGATTCAAGGCGGCTGCAGCTCTTGAAAAAGAGGAGATGGAGCTGCTCCCCGGTGAAAAACTCATCAAGGTGTGGAACAAGTCAGACCTCTCCCCGGAGATTCCCGATGGCTGGATCGGGGTAAGTGCTGTAACCGGAGAAGGTTTTACCCGGCTGGAGGAAGAAATCCGCTCCAGGGCCCTGGATGGAGGGGCGCCTCCGGAAGCTGATGCACCGGTAATAGATTCGGTCAGGCAGAAAGAGCTGCTGGAGCGTGCCGTATCGGCTTTGGAGTGTTTCTCGGACGGGGCTTTGAATCAGGGGGTAACGGTGGATCTTCTGGCAGAAGATCTTTATGAAGCTCTGGAAGCTCTCGGAGAGCTCACAGGCACAGTCACCCGGACGGATGTTCTGAACACGGTTTTCTCATCCTTCTGCGTAGGGAAATAATCAGGATGATGGATTTAAAAACCGGTTTGGAGATGCTCGCTCTGGAATCTTCCGGGGAGCGGATTTTGAAGCTGGAGAAGTTTATTGGAGAGATTAATCTCTGGAATCCCCGTTACGGCCTGATTGCCGACGGGGAGGATATCGTCGGGCGTCATGTAATTGACAGTCTCAGCGGTCTGGAGCTGATTCGCGGACTGCGTCCCGGTCGTCTGGCGGATGTGGGATCGGGAGCGGGTTTCCCGGGTATTCCCCTGGCCATCTGGATGGAGGATGTGGAAATTACTCTGATTGAACGTTCCGGCCGCCGCTCGGGTTTTCTTCGTAATGCAGTTCTAACCCTGGGGCTTGATAATGTCAGAGTGCTGGAAAAACCCGTGGAAGATGCAGACGGGGGAGAGGGCGGATTTGATGTGATTACCTTCCGGGCCTGGTCGGCGGTGGATGATAATCTTCTGGATTCCCTGGGTGCCATTCTGGCTCCCGGAGGTACTATTGCCGCATACAAAGGCCGCCGGGATATCATTGAGTCGGAGTTGAAGTCTGTTTCCCGAAGGTTGTCCTCAAAGGAAATCCGGCCTTTGAAAACCCCTGGAACCGGGGATGAGAGGCATATGGTTATGCTCAGGATTTCGGACTAGTTCAGACCGGAAAGGGCGTTCGAGTCGATTGATTTAAGAAGCTTCATCAGGGCCGGCTTGTCGATCAGATCGATCAGACGGGCTTCAACGAAACGTACCGTCTCATCGGTAAATGAACCGGCGGTGAAACAGAACCCCCGACCGGCATGAAGTTCCTTGGAGTGGGCGTAGAAGTCACGTACAAATAACTCCCCCACCTGACCCTCGGTTCTCATAAAACGGAAAAGTACGATATCTTCCCACTTGTTTGTTTTAACCTCAGTGAGTATGTCGACATATTCAGACTGCCGAATGTTCATGTCGTTCACTTTAACCCGGGCCCTCGGGAATACAATCTGGGTGAGCTTACGGCACAGGGCAACAAACTCATTGTTGGGTGCCAGAAGGTATATTTGCAGATTTTTGTTGGAATTGAGTTCCCGATAACGTTTAATCTGAGCGGAGACATCTTTGTAACCCGGTGCCACCTCATAAATCTCATTGAGTATTGCAAGGGCCCGGTCGATATGCCGGGTCTGGTTGAAGGCTTCGGCCAGACGGTACTTCAGTTCAAGCTGCAGTTCTCCGGTTACATTTTCGTGCTGCAGGCCGATCTGGTAGTCCATTGAGGCTTCTTCCCACTCTCTCTTTTTAGCAAAAATGGTTCCCGAATACAGGGCGGCATTGGGTCCCCACCTGGGATCGGTGCGCAGATGGCGGAAGATTTTCTGGGCCATTTCAAGCTGAGAAATCTCGTACTGACATCGGGCCAGAGCGTAGAGTGATTCCTTATCCTCCGGCCTGGCAGCCACCGCCTGCCTGAGGTAGGGTATTGCTTCGGAGTAGCGTTTCATGCGGTAGAAGCTCTGACCGAGATACTTCAGTGAGTCTGCATGATCCGGCTGGGCCCGCAGGGCCCTTTTCAGGAAGCCGAGGGTTTTTTCATAATTCTTACGCATGAACTCCAACCTGCCCAGATTGGCATTCACCTCGAAACCTTCAGGATTCTTGTTTCGGGCTATCATCAGTCCCTTGTAGGCTTCTGTCCAGGATTCTGTGTGCATGGCCGAAAGCCCGTATCTCAGGTTGAGCTCCCCTTCATTCAGATCGGGGGACGAGCCGGTCTGATCGATGAGAAGCTGATAGGTGCGCATCGCCTTTTTGTATTCCCCTTCCTCGTAGTAGAGGTTGGCCAGGGATTCCAGTGCAATCGGGTCTTTCGGGTTGGCGGACAAACGCTTGTTGGCATCTTTAATGATGGTTTCTCTATCTATAACCGAAGATTTGGACTTGGTTCTTTTCTTTCTGTCTTTGCTGGATTTTAACCCGATGGATAAAGCGATAACGGCTGATATGGAGATAAAGGCAATAACGAGAACCGGAAGAATTTGCATGTAATCAATTATGTCGATTCAAATTAGGTGTTGTCAAGGAAACAAGGGGAAGCTCTTCTTGACGGCGGATCGGCTCACACCTAGGATGGAGGTATGAATGAAGGCTCAGGTTCAACCCGAATAAGCATTCGTCTGGCCGACGGGGAGTATTTCCCCATCTTCCGTTACGGCGATCCGGATACCCGCAATGTTTCCCTGGTACCCGCCAGCCAGGGTCAGCCCGAGGCGGATATTCAGTTTTTTTATCATCCATCTGACGGTGGGGTTCCCCAGAGTATCGGAGTTGTTAAAATCCCCGGTCTTCCCCTTGATTCCGGAGAAGTTGAGCTTCAGTTGGATGCGGTAATCGGTGAAACAGGTTTGCTGTCGGTGAGTATCCGACATATTGAAAGCGGGCGGGTGGAGCGTCTGGAATTAACCCTGCCGGAAGAGCATGGTTCTTTTTCCCAGGCTTCTCAGACAGTTCCGGCTGTTCCACCGAAGAAAAGCGGCCGGCTTCGCTGGCTGATGGGAGTCCTGTTTGTTGCCGCAGGTTTAGCTCTGCTGTTCTGGATTACCATGAAAGTTACCCATTGGGGACGGCAGGAACCGCTGCCTCCTCCTGTCTCCCTGTCGGCCCCGCAAACACTGCAAATCTTTGAGTCTGCCACAGTTTGAAAAAGATTTACTCGATTCTCCTCTTTTTTCTGGTTTTACTTGCTTCCTGCCAGCCGGATGAGCGGGGTTTTTCTCCGCCTTCCGATCTGTCCGATCTGGATGTTATATTGCAGAAGGCCTCTACCGGCTCTCTCTCGGATATTGAGAAGCTGGCCCGGGAGGGGGGCAGGGGAGCCTGGTTTGCTTTGGCTGCTGCTGCCGGGGAGGCCGGTTATCACAACCTGGCTCACAGTCTTCAAGTTATTTCAGCACAAAAGGATGAGGCGCCATTCGGCCTGATTTCTCTGAGCTCAGTGCTTATCGATAATCCGGAAGCCCTGGAAAAACCTCTTCGGGCTTTAAAAAAAGCGGAGAAAGTATACGGTCCTGATGAAAGGCTCCGGCAGGCCCGGATTGTTGTATTTGCCGCTCAGGGTAATGATAAAGACCTGGTAAAAGAAATGGATAATTACCGGGGGAAGAGCTGGGAAGCACCGGCTCTGGCCGCCGTTCTCCGCCGGGGGGAGATGGATGCGGAGCAGAAAGCCATCACCGAGCGTTATATTCTGCATGTCAGCGATCCGGAGGTTCTTCTCCTTCTGCCTGAGGATTCTATTGATGAACTGAGTCCGGCATACAAAAGTCTTTTTGCAGGGCGTACCACCGGCTCTCTGGAGGGATACAGGGCCTGGCTCAGCGCCGCTTCTGTCGCCGAAGAGGTTTGCAGTCTTGAGTCCTCACCGCCTGTGTTTGCTGAGATGTTTGAAGCGGCCCGGGAGGTTGGTCTGGAGGGAGAATGGGCCGGAATACTCGGTGAGGCTGCATCGAAACTCTGCGGTTCCAAGCGCTTCGGGGCTTCTTTTCAGGCCGGCCGGCTCTACAGGGAGATTGGAAAGTATCGGAAGGCCTCATCGGCGTTTCTTTCTGCCTCGGTTGCGGTTCCCCGGGGGCTGCCCCGGGACCGGGCCATGTGGTACCGCCTGAAAACGATGTTTGAAGATAACAGCGTTTCCCTGTCAGAAGAACTGGAAGCTTTTTCCCGTACAGCCGGGTACTGGGATGATTCCGAACGTTTTGATGATGTTCTCGAGGAGTTTCTTCACCGGCGGGTGCGCCGGGGGGAATGGGCTGCTCTGGAAGCCTTTTATAGGGATTGGGGAAGCTCCTGGCCCCCCGGGGAAAAATCTCTTGCTGCCTGGCTTCTCGCTTTCGCCCGTTGGGAGGGCCGGTTGCCCGGAGATGAATCCTCTGCTGAATCAATAAAGGAATACCTGGAAACCGCCTTTGAAGCGGCACCCTGGTCCTGGGCCGGGCTGAGAGCCGCAGGTATTCTTGAGAAGGATTTATCTCTTGTTTTTCAGCCCGATTCCGGAACCATCGCCCCGGGGGAACCCGGAGAAGACGATCTTGTTATCCGGCTTTACCTCGATTGGGGACTGAACCATCTCGCCGGGGATACGGTTATGAAAAATCCTGAACTGTACAGTGAAAAAACTGTGCGCTTAACCGCCCATGCCATGGAGGATGAGAACCCACGGCTCTCCATCAGGATTGCCGGACAGCTTTGGGGACGGGAGGGCTTTATCCCCGTCCGGGAAGACCTGATTCTTCGTTATCCTCTCCCCTATGGATCTCTGGCCGGGGATATCGCCGTTGAACAGGGGCTCCCCCCTGAGATTCTGAACGGTCTTGTGAGAACCGAAAGTGCCTGGGATTATCAGGCTGTCAGTCGTTCGGGAGCCGAAGGACTGGCTCAATTCATGCCTTCAACATGGAATGAATGGACCCGGCGCCTCCGGCTGCCTGAAGATGCCGATCCCATGGACCCCCAAACCAATCTGACTCTGGCGGCGGCTTATCTGGAATGGCTGTATCTGAGGGACTGGACTTTCGGGTGGCCTGATGTTCTTGTGTCCTACAATGCCGGAGGTGGCAGGCTCCGGGGCTGGCGGAGAGAACTTCCCGGCCTGGGGGAAGACCTTTTCGGTATGAGTCTTCCTGTGGAAGAGCCCAGAAGCTATATCCGCAAGGTCTTGTCTGCCGCTACAATCTACGGCTATCTTTACGCCGGTAAAACACCCCGTTCTCTTCATGAGGAATGGGATCTGGAAATAATTTCAGTCAATCTGCATTAAGAGGTGATTTTTATGACCGTTATACAGGCTGCTTTACTGGGGCTCCTTCAGGGGGTTGCAGAATTCCTTCCCATTTCTTCCTCCGGACATCTGGTACTTGCCCGGGCGTTGATGAACCTTAAAACAGTTCCTGAACTTTTTGATGTGATTCTTCATGTTGCCACCCTGTTTGTGGTTATCTGGGTATTTCGGAAAAGAATTGGGAGCCTTCTCGTCTCTCTTTACAGGTTTATTATCCGGAAATCCGATGAGAGTGACAGGCCGAATCTGATTCTCACCCTTCAGCTTTTGGGTGCCTCGATACTTACCGCTGTTATCGGGCTTGGAATCTCCACCCTTAATGTCCGGGAAGACCCGGGTATTGTATCGGCCCTGTTGATTGTAACCGCCCTGATTCTCACCGCAACCATACGTTCCCGGGGAAACCGGAGCATCGAAGGGATAGGATGGAGAAGAGCTCTGATAATCGGGGCTGCCCAGGGTATCGGAGTCTTCCCGGGAATCAGCCGGTCGGGTATTACCATCGGCACTGGAATGCTGAGCGGAATGGATAGAAAAGCTGCCGGAGAGTTTTCATTTTTACTCTCCCTTCCAGCGGTAGGCGGGGCCTTTCTTCTCTCCCTTAAAGATGCGGCGGAACTCTCCTCCTCTGTACCGACCCTTTCGCTGATAGCCGGTTTTGCCGCGGCTCTGGCGGCGGGGTATGCTTCGTTGAAACTGCTGCTCTGGCTTATCGCCGACGGACGCCTTTGGGTGTTTGCCCTGTACCTGCTTCCTGCCGGTATCTGGGGGGTAATTCATTTCGGACTTTGAGCTTCAAAGCTAATACCTTGAGACGGCATCTCCGATAATCTGGGGGAGGAGACTCTTCACAGATGCCTGAACGCCGAATTACACCCCAGCAGCTTAGCTACATGAGCTACACCATTGCTTCCTATCTGTTTTTTTCTGTCGTAATGGCGATGCTGAAAGCTGAAACTGTTCTGGTTTTACCAGGGATTTTCCTTTTCGACCGCTTTAATCTGGCCGCGATGTACATACCGGCTCTTTTTGCCGTCAGTGGTCTGCTGTTGAACACCGGACGTCTGCCCCGGCGGACAATGCTGATTCTCTGGATATCTCCAGTTCCGTTTTTAACCTCAGCGGTGATGTTTCAGCTCATTTCCGGTAATACCTCGGTGCTTTCATCCCGGGTTCTGCTGGGTGCTTTCGGAAGGTTCCCGGCTTCAGCTTTGTTTGTACTGCTTCTGGCGATGGAAATTGCCGGTCTGGTAAAACTGGCCTCTTATTACACTCAACCTGAGGATCGTCTTTTTTCGTTGGATGATATTAAAATCAGGCTTCGGGAGTTACTCGGATATTTCGGTTTCAGGGGAACAGAAACTGTTGATGAGGCAGCTCTTGCCGGCGGTGAAGAACCCACCCTTGAAGACCGCCCTCCTATGAGTTTTCCTTCTTTTCCCGACGCACCGGAGCCTATAGAGCCTGAAGATCGGGCAGATGCTGATAATCCAAGTTCCGGTGAAGTGTCGGATCTTATCAGAAAGGTTCTTACAGGAAGTACTTCCGGTGAGGATGTGAAAATAATCTCACCAGTGGAATCACCAGCTATGCCGCTGCCGCCGGAAGTTGAATTACCCGAAGAGGCTCCGGCTCAATCGGCTTTCCCTGAAAACGACAAGTGGTCTCTCGATGGTGACCCGGTTTTGGACGGGGGCTCTTTTTTCGAAGAATTACTTCCCGAAGAAGATCGGAATATCACGGACATATCGGTAAAACTCGACCCTCAGGGTAGTGAGCCTCAGGGTATTATTCTGGAAACAAGGGTGAAACCGCGGCCGAAGAAACGTAAAAAGTACGATGTTCCCGTTGATGGGATTCTAGCTGATTATCCTGAGTCGGACTTTTCTTCCATTGATGAGAATACGCGAAAATCAGCTGAAGTTCTTGAACAGACCCTCAAGGAATTCAGGATAGAGGCTAAAGTAACCGGCATCCGTAAGGGTCCTGTAATCACCATGTTTGAGCTTCTACCGTCTCCGGGGGTGAAGATAAGCAGTATCGTCAATCTGCAGGATAATATCGCCCTTCGCCTGGCTGCCAGCCGGGTGCGTATTATTGCTCCCATTCCCGGAAAGCATGCTGTGGGTATTGAGGTGCCAAATAAGAAGCGGGCCATTGTGTCTTTCAGTTCTCTGGTGGCCTCGGAAGAGTTTGATGAAACAGATGCCGGAATTCCGGTAATTCTGGGTAAAGACATCAGCGGCGGGAATCAGGTAATCGACCTTACCCGGACTCCGCACCTGCTGATTGCCGGAGCTACAGGTTCGGGAAAATCCGTCTGTGTGAACTCCCTGATAGGTTCCATTCTTTACTCCAGGACGCCTCAGGAAGTGAAGATGATTATGGTGGACCCGAAAATCGTTGAGCTCAAGCTCTACAATGATATTCCCCATCTGCTAACCCCGGTAATCACCAGCCCGAAGCGGGCCCTTCAGGCTCTTCAATGGTGCCTTTCGGAAATGGAGCGCCGGTATTCACTTCTGGACTCTCAGGGTGTGCGTGATATGAAAACCTTCAACAAGAGGGTGAACGACAGGAAGCTGGCAACTGAGCCTCTGCCATACATTGTTGTTATAATTGATGAGTTTGCCGATCTGATGGCCACCAGCGGTAAGGATCTTGAAGCCATTGTGGCCCGTCTGGCCGCCATGAGCCGGGCCGTGGGTATTCATCTGGTACTGGCCACCCAGCGACCATCGGTAGATGTTATCACAGGCTTGATAAAAGCCAACTTCCCAAGCCGCATCGCCTTCATGGTTGCCGGGAAAACCGACAGCCGTATCATCATCGATTCGGTGGGTGCCGAGAAACTGCTGGGCCGGGGGGATATGCTCTTCACTTCAGCCTGGGATCCCTTTCCCTCCCGGATGCAGGGCGCCTTTCTGGCCGAAGAGGAAGTTGAGCGGATGGCCGAATATGTGAAGACTCTGGGAGAGCCGGATTACATTGATGAAGAGATGTTTATCGACGAAGAAGATGATGAGGAGTTCCAGCTGCAGTCTTCCTCCGGAGACGATGCCATGTACGAAAAGGCTCTGGAGATAGTGGTGAGTTCCCGTAAGGCTTCAGCCTCTTATCTGCAGCGGAGATTGAAAATAGGCTACAACCGGGCTGCCCGTCTTGTTGAGGATATGGAGAGTCGGGGTATCGTGGGTCCGGCCAACGGTTCAAAACCCCGGGATCTTATTCATATTCCCCAACGATTCCTCGCCGGGAGCGGTTCGGCAGACCGGGAGCCCTCCTCCGCATAAAGCTTTGTATTTTTTCAATCATTCAATCATTCAAGTATACTTGAAAGCATTGTGATTCCCAAGCGAATGCCGGGGGCTGGTCGCAAGCATAGCTTGCTGCTCGCCCATGCAACCTTGCTCGTTCCTCGCTACGCTGCGGTACGACCCTAAATATGAGCGGAAACAG
>QNBK01000047.1 GCA_003644105.1 Spirochaetota bacterium
CTGGAGATTCAGACTCCTGAACAGTTCCATTGCATATTCGGCATTCTGGGGATCCACCTTGCTGAATATTTCATCTACCACGATGAAACGGAATGATCGTACCGGATCTTTTCGCAGACCGTACTGATAGGCCAGAGCCGAAGCGAGAATGGTATAAGCCAGTTTGGCTTTCTCTCCCCCGGAAAGGCTGCCGGAGGCCTCGTAGTATTGTTTTTGAGTACCATCATCACGGTAGTATTCTCCTGCAGAGAATCGGCTCCAGTTCCGGACATCAAGAACTTTTTTCCGCCAGCTCTCTTCGCTGTCCAGATGCTGAATCAGATTTTTCACCCGGTGAAACGCGGATTCCAGCTCTTCCAGATCGTCCTGAACAAGCCGGCCCTTATCCGGATGGCTGTTCTTCAACATTGTTCTGAAATCACGGATAACAGGATCCGAATTCACCTCTTTTTTCAGCTCAATGTATGTGTTGCGAACCTTGTCGTAGGGCAGCTCTTTGAGTGAACGGTTTAAATCCCTGATGTAGTTGTCAATTTCCACATCCGCATTGTCCAGAAGCTGGGAAAAACTCACAAGACTTTCCATCATTTTCCGGTTCATGTATTCCCGAAAGCGCTTTTTATATCCGGGTAAGTCCTCATCCCGCAGCCTTGACAGCAGGTTTTCAAATTCCGGCAGGTATTCCACGTCATCGTAGAGTTCGTTTGTTTCGCTTTCCCAGTCAGGAAACCTTGCAAGGACTTTTGCCGACGGGCGTATGTACTGCGTCATGACTTTTATCATGGCATTCCGTGCCGGATTTAACGCCTCAGTACAGGACTGGAGATTGGCATTAAGCTTCTGCCGCCACTGATATTCCTGCCGGCCGAGTTCGGCAAGGCTGCCGGCTTCCGGATTAAAACCGAGAGCATCCCGGAAATCCACAAGGGCCTGCTCGGCATCATTACCTTCAAGAACCTCCATACCCCGCTGCAGTTCCTCATTCGCCCGCTCTTCCCGGTCTGAGATCCGGGCGATCAGGGCTATGCAGTCTTCGAGCTCGCCTGAAAGAGTCTTTTTCTTTTCCAGAAGTTTTTTTTCGCCCTCTTTCAGGGAATCCAGAATACGGTCTGAAGAGCGGAGTTTACTGATTTCCCCGTTTATTCTGGAACGCTCACCCTCAACCGAATACCAGTCAATTTCATTGAAGTCCTGAATATTCCTCATCCGGGAAACGGCCTCCCGGAGAGCACGTATTTTCGCAAGTTCTTCACCCATGGAGTCCAGGCGGTCGGCCATCTCCTGAATCCGCAATTCACGCTGAGATAAATCCTGCTCCAGAAGGGCAATTTTCTCCCTGTTATCCCAGCCCATTACAAACTGACGACGGTCGGTACGCTGAAACCTGTCATCCTTTTCATGTCGGATACCACCGGATTTTATCAGTCCCGAAGAGGTGAGGGCCATCGCTGCATGGTGAAACTGCTCCAGGCTGTCGGTACAGATATGGCCGTAACGGTCGGCCAGGCTGGACTCAATCCATCCGGAGAATGGAGAGTCGGAACGTACTTTAATCTTTCCGAAGAGCCTGTTGCTGTCTTTTTTTACGTAAACATTTTCCAAGCTCAGATTTTCCTTAACACGCAGATATACAACCCGGCCTTTGAGATTATGGGAATTCACGTAGGATGTGAGCTCCGATGAATCTTCGTCGGCAACCAGAAGGCTCAGGGAAAAAGGCCTGAGCAGACGTTCAGCCGCCGACTCCCATGCATCCTCTCCGGAGACCATACGCATCAGTTCACCGGCGAAGGGGATTCTTTTATCCTCCCAGCCAAGGGACGAGGCAATCCGGTTCCGCATTTCCAGATTCACCCTGGGAATGTTGTTCTGCCTGTCTTTAAGGGAATCAATATCCAGCTGCAGCTCGCCGATTTCTTCTTTCTCCCTGATATGGGAAGCACGAAGTTCCGAACGTTCATCATCAAGTTTTCCTGCTGTTCCGGAAAGAGTCTCATCTTTTTCTGCAAGGAGGGCTCCAATCCTGCCGAATTCTTCCGGGTTATCCGGAGTACTCTCTCCCAAAAGCTCAGCATCCCGGCCGAAAGCTTCGTATCGGGATTTCACTCTATCCAGGCGGCCGGATAATTCCGATATCCGGAATTCAAGTTCCCGGATTTTACCGGCGGATTCATTGCTGTTTATGGCGCTGCGGGTTTCCAGAAGTTCGCTGTCGGTTTCCTCGAGCCCCGAACGTTTATCTGACAGTCGGGATTCCTGCATCTTTCTGTTCCGGATAAGTTCATCAAGTTCCTTACCGGCCAGGATTCTCCGCATACCGGCAACAGCTATCTGAGCGGTATCCAGAGCATCTCTGGCATTCTCGTACCGAACCAGGTTCTCTCTGAATAGGTTTCCGGCGCTTTCTACATCTTCAAGAAGACGTATTCTTTCTCCGGCCAGCTCAATCTGATTATGAGCCTGGAGAAGATCCGCGTAATGACTTTTGAGTTTATCAAATTCCTCTTCGGTTTCCACTTCATCCAGCATTTGTCGACGGATAAAATCATTCAGGTCGTCAATATCCTTTACACCGACAGTTTTATTGAAAAGGGTAAGGGCCTTTTGAGACCTCATACCAAAACGAAGACGGAATGCGGCTGCATAGGCTTTGAAAGTATTGAAGAACTCTATATCACGGGATTTCTTCAGGTTTTTACGGTATTCCCCCCTGGGGTCGATGGAACTGAAGTCCCCAGCAATACTCATCTGTTCATTTGCAAGAAAATATGAGGTTTCCAGCCTTGAACTGGAGGCTCCATACCAGCGGATCTGGCCGATACACAGAGGTTCGGGGGTCCGGGAGTTCGTGAATACAGCCAGAAGTACGGATACGGCGGACTTCCGGTCAGGCCGGTGATACCGTACCTGAGGGGCAAGGGAACTCTCATCCCGGGTGGTGCCGTATGCACCTCTTACGTATGAATCTTCAGTTCTGTCCCGCCTGCGGTCGTTTCCGGAAGACTGATTGAAATGCCGGCTCCGATTTGGAACCAGCAGTGTTACCAGGGCGTCGACAAGGGTGGTTTTTCCCGACCCGTTTGCCCCTGTAATCAGGCTGTTTCTGGTTCCGGGATTCAGAATCCATACCTTCCTGTCAAAACCGCCCCAGTTCAGAATTTCAAGCCGGTCCAGGCGGTAACCACCTTCGCCGGTGTCCTCGGTAAATAACTCAGACATTATCTTCATCTCCAACCATGGCTTCCAGGGCTGCTTTGAATTCCTTGACGAAATCGGGATTCACCAAAGCCTTGATAATAGGAAGAACTTCAAAAATTCGCTCTTCCCCGCCGCCGCTCTTTCCCCGTTCCCGAATCAGTCCGAGGTCTTTTACCCTCTGAATCATAGAGTTGAAACGGTAATCTCTTTTCGCTTCATCCGAGAACACCGGATAATACAGATCCAGGGTATCGAAAATATCGGTGACAGAAAGATAACATCTTCCGCTGCCTTCCAGAGAAACCCGGGCTTTTTCCCACTCCTCCCGAAGCAGAACACAAAGAAGAGTGACATCGGAATTCAGGGGACGGCGATGAACCAGCCGGGGCAGCTCCCCGCCCTCATCATCTTCAACCTGACCGACATAGGCAAATCCATCATCTTCATCGATATGCAGAACCAGGCCGATCTGCCCCAGATGCCGGGAAATCCCGGCACGAAACACCCGAATATCGTCCCAGGAGGAATCATCGTGATAAACCGGTCCCCGGAGCAGTTTGATTTCCAACGGAGCGAAATCTTCAAAGGCTGTGCTCTCAAGTTTCTTCTCATCCATAAATCACCTCGGGTATCGTTATATGACGTTCAATATCTTCACTGTCATCTCCAGAGGGTATGACCAGTTTCCATTTTCGGGAAGAATCTATCCGGGAAGAGGCACGGGTAACAGCCAGACGGAAATATCCCATTATTTCGGCAAGACCTTTCTCCGGGGGATGATTACGCAGCACTTCCTCAAGAGACACCGACCCATGTCTGGCTACCAGTTCATTAACGTGATTTTCAAGAACAGTCAGATCTATACCATCCATTCCGAAAAGTAGAGCCCATTCCTCCATTTGTGTTTCTCCGATTTCAAGAACCGGTAAAACCCTGCGTTTTTCGCTTGGATATGAGAGCGGCCGCTCCATGGGAAGATTTATCGAAGGGGATGTTCCGGACATAAGAAAATCCCTTTTGGGGAAATTTCCTTTGAGTCCGGCGGCAAAGGTTCTCAGCTCCCGGATATCCTGAAGCAGTCTGCGGGATCGGAGGATTTCATGGCTCTCGAGTATGCGGTGGAGCCTTTCACCGAGTCTGCGGTTTGTTTCAACAATCTTCCGGCCGGATTCAAACAGTCGGCCTTTGAAATCTCTCAGATAACCGGCCTCCCTGCTGTCAACACCGGTTTCCAGAATCAAATCAAGGCGCCCTACCAGTTCACCGATACGGTTTCCGCCGTAATCGGATATCAGATACTGCCAGAAGGCCCGGAAACTCTGACCCTGGGGTGTGGCATCCAGTTTTTCAGATGTACTGAGAGCCGTACCGACAATATGTCCCCGGGTGATATCCTGCTCTGCCTCTTCCCGGTAGAGTTCCGTCAAAAGACTCCTGTAATCCTCTTCAACCGTTGAGAAATCCGCAATCAGACTTCTGGATGAGCGGACAATTTCCCAAAGTCTCTCATTTATCTGCCTGTCATCAAGGAAACCGCTGACCTCTCCTGTTGACTCAATTTCTTGAATCTCTTTATTTATGTTTCTTCTCTTATCCTTGAGTTCCCTGATCCTCATCTCAGGATCTTTCAGGCTGCCGGCCACAAGATTTTCCAAACGCTCAAGTATATCGGTGAACCTGGATTCAGCGGCTACAGGTGCCGATTCGGCAAGCTCTTCGAGCCACTGTATCCCTTTCTCGGCAACGGGAGTGAGTTCCAGTATCCAGAAGCCCTCGTCGTTCCGGTAGCGCCTCATCAGTTTAAGTTTTTCACTGCACCATTCAACGATAAGGGAATAGGCCCGGTCTCTTGAGGGCATCGAATCTTCCGGATGCTCATCATATTCTCCAAGGTAGTAGTCCAGTTCGATAAGCAGTTCATCCTGACGAACGGTAAGAACGCCACGCTTTTTGAAGATTTCGTACAAAAAGCTCAGAGCCAGGGCCGGATTCTGTTTCCTGAAAAGATGAAAGAGAGGATGCCGGCTGAAAATCCCGGAAAGGACATCAAAGGTCATGAAAGGTATAATACCTCAGTAACAGCTTTTGGTAATATAAAATTAGCAGATGATGCGTTATCAAAGGCTGACTCCAACCTTCCCGCTTTTCCTTCTTCAACCCTGATTCCAGAGGATAAAGAATGATATAAACAGATCTGCGATAGAGGTCATCATAAAAAACCCCCGCTTCCCGGGAGCCTGACGTGCACAGAGACCGTTCGCTTACCGTTGCTTCCTTCCGGATCTGGCGGAGTTGGGCGACAGTCTCTAACACGGGACCCTCGGATCAACACGGGGGAAAAGACGGAGCGGGAGGGATTCGAACCCTCGGTACCCGGTTAGAGTACATACGCTTTCCAAGCGCACACCTTCGGCCTCTCGGTCACCACTCCAATTAACTAACGGAGAAACAGGGATTCGCCTTCCGAAACTCGACATCGTGTCTCGTTTCTCCAGGCCGCCTCGTTCGCTGTCGCCGACATCCTGTCGACTGTTCGGCCTTCGGCCGCGCTCACTCGTTTCGAATCCCTGCACATTTTTCAACATGCCGGAGATTCTATCGAATCCTATGTCTTTCCTTCGGAGAGACAGGGATTCGAACCCTGGGTACCGGAACCCGGCACAACGGATTTCGAATCCGCCCGATTCAACCACTCTCGCATCTCTCCAGATGTATGCCCTAGAGGACTCGAACCTCCGACCTTTAGGTCCGCAACCTAACGCTCTATCCAGCTGAGCTAAGGGCACATAACTTGTCCTACGGAGAGGGAGGGATTCGCCTTCCGAAACTCAACGTCGTGTCTCGTTTCTTCAGGCCGCCTCGTTCGCTGTCACCAACTTCCTGTTGGCTCTTCGGCCTTCGGCCGCGCTCACTCGTTTCGAATCCCTCAGCATTTCTTCCATGCAGAATGATTCAACACAATCCTTCACTTTCCTACGGAGAGGGAGGGATTCGAACCCTCGGTACAGTCACCCATACAACTCCTTAGCAGGGAGCCCGATTCAACCGCTCTCGCACCTCTCCAAATCGGTAAATTAAGTTTTCCTGAAACCCTCACCTACGGAGGGGGTGGGATTCGAACCCACGGCGAGTTGCCCCGCACTGGTTTTCAAGACCAGCTCCTTCGACCACTCGGACACCCCTCCAATACCGGCTATGAAAATTAGCCGGAACAGGGGCTCTTTGTCAATCAGGAACAGTCCCTGAAAAATCCCAGTAATGTTTTTTCATGTCCACCCAGCCGTCATTAATCATCTGAACACCTTCAGAACAAAGCAGTTCTTTTTGAAGATCGGCAGCCATAGGGTCTTTCAAAGCAATTCTGCCCCCGGCGGCAACTACCCGATGCCAGGGAAGATTCCGCATCCTGCTCTGGGTATGCAGAATCCTCACCACCTGCCGGGCGGCCCTGGGAAAACCTGCCGCTGCCGCGAGACCGCCATAGGTAACAACAAAACCCGGCGGAACTGTATTTAAAAGGGAACATACACTCTCGGTAAAAATCCCGGCCATTTACCCTTCGTTGATTAAAAGCTCGTAAATTCTATCCAGATCGTCCCGGCTGAACCAGGAAATCTCCAATCTGCCCCGGGCCAGATTTCCTTTCATCGATACTTTGGTTCCCAGGGCTTCTATAAAACGCTGCTCCAGACTGTCAATTTCAGGATCCCGGTCCTGTGTTCTCCGGGTTTTTGATGCTTTAGGTTTTTCATTTCCTTTATGGCCCCGATTCATCTCGGTAGCTGTTGCTTCGGCATCCCTGACAGAAAGGGATAAGCTCAATATTTTTGAAAAAAGCAATTCCTGATCCGCCGGGTTGGTAACTGCCAGTAGAGCCCGGGCATGACCAGCAGTCAGTTTTCCTTCTTCCACAGCAGCCCTCATGGTTTCAGGCAGCTTCAGAAGGCGCAAGCTGTTAGCCACAGTCGAGCGTTTCTTCCCTACCTTATCCGCCACTTCCTGCTGAGAAAGCCCCAGAGCATCCATGAGATGCCGATAAGCCCTGGCTTCCTCCATCGGGGTAAGATCTTCCCGTTGAACATTTTCCACCAGGGCAATTTCCAGCTTCTGTTCAGGACTGAAATCCCGAACAATAACCGGAACTTCATTGAGTCCTGCAAGTTCAGCTGCTCTCCAGCGCCGCTCACCGGCTATCAGCATATAACCGCCGTCGGCTCTGCTTTCCGCTAAAATCGGCTGAATAATTCCCTGCTGCCGAATGGATTCCGCCAGCTCGGCAAGGGACTCCCTGTTAAAGTGCTCTCTAGGTTGATCCGGGTTGGGTTTTAACTGATCTAGAGAAAGAAAACGAATTCCCTCATTTGCCGATATTCCGGATACCGGATTTGATAAACTGATATCTTCCCCGAGAAGGGCATCCAATCCCGATCCTAATGCTTTTTTTCTGGGTTGCTTAGACACGTTTCATCACCTCTTCGGTCAAGGCTGCATAGCTGCGGGCCCCGACACAGCCGGGATCGTACATGTTGATCGGCAACCCGTGGCTCGGTGCCTCAGAAAGCCGGATGTTTCTCGGTATCACCGTTTTAAAGAGAAGTTCCGGATGTGATTTAAAGGCTTTTTTTACCTGCTGAATAACTTCCTGTGCCAATCGTGTTCTTGAGTCGTACATAGTAAAAATTATACCACCTACAGATAAAGACGAATTCAGACTGCTTTGAATTCTTTTAATGGTTTGAAACAGCATATTCAGAAAGCCCTCCAATGCAAAAAACTCACATTGAAGAGGAACTATTACCGATTGAGCGGCGGCAAATCCGTTGATAGTCAGTATCCCCAGAGAAGGAGGACAATCGATCAGTATATAATCGTATCGGTCTTCAAGGGGTTTTAAAACCCTTTTCAGATAGTTATCCCTTCCTTCAACGTTTGCAAGCTCCACCGTTGCCCCGGAGAGCCTGAGATCGGAAGGGAGTATCTCCATATTTTCCTGAGGAGTGGGTACAATTGCATCTTCTGCACTCACGCTGCCGATGAGAACATCGTAAACACCATGCTCCTGCTTTCTGACACCGACACTGCTGCTGAGATTTCCCTGGGGATCGAAGTCCACAAGAAGAACCCGGCGGCCGGCGGCCGCCATATAAGCTCCGATATTTACAGTGGAAGTTGTCTTACCAACACCCCCCTTCTGGTTCGCAAAGACAACCGTCTGACCCATGAAGCGATCATAACACCGCATCCCCGCTTGACCAACCCGTTTCCGAATACTAACCTCCTCTTATGGAAGAGTTAATAAAAGAAGCAATCGAAGATATACGCCCCTCACTGCAGGCTGACGGAGGCGACCTCGAATATGTCTCTGTTGATGATGACGGAAAAGTTCTTGTCAGGATGACTGGAGCTTGTGATGGCTGTCCGATGGCCCTGATGACCCTCAAACAGGGTGTTGAAGCTTATCTGACCAAGAAGATTCCAGGCGTAACCAGTGTTGAGCAGGAATAAAAAGACTGAAAATGACGTCAACCCTGAGGTAACGCTTTAGACCTGATCAGCCGATAATAGAAAAAATCATTGTTTTCCGTTTAAAATGGTTTACTAATAATAGTAACGGCGGGTCAATTTAATCGTTCATTCGCTTACGTTGGCAGACTTAAAGGGTAAACCAGGGGTTGTACATGGGACTCGCAGATCATAAAGAAATAAAAAATATCCGGCCGAACAGAAATATCCTGCAGGCTTTACCGAAAATTGAAGTTCACAGGCATCTTGAAGGTACCTACCCTATTGAATCTCTTTTCCGAATGGCGCAGAAGAACGATCTTGATGTTCCCGGAGATCTGGAATCGTTTAAGAAGGCGTTTCAGTTCCCGAAAAACCACGAACCTGATTTTCTTTTATTTCTGAGTAAGTTTAAAAAATTCTGGTACAAATCCATCGATGACGTAGCCGGAATTGCATATGACTCTGTAAAATCTTTTGCTGACGAAAGCCTGCACTACATTGAATTGCGCTTTAACCCCCTGCATTTTACAGAACTGACCGGCTTGAATCCAAAAGATGTAACTAGAACCATTATTGATTCGTCAAACGCCGCAGCAGCGGAAAATAGTATGGAAATTCGTTATCTGCTCACCTTCAATCGTAGTGTCCAAACAGCCTCTGAAATGCTGAAAACCTACAAAGATCTCCTTGATATCGATCTCACCGGGGTTGTAGGAATCGATCTGGCCGGTGATGAGATTAATTATCCTCCTGAATTGTTTCCTGAATTTTTTGATGTCATTAAAAAAGATGGACTTTTCAAGATTGATATCCATGCCGGTGAAGTAACCGACTCAAAAAACATGTGGGTATCCATCGATCAGCTGCATACAGATCGCATCGGTCATGGTGTTGCCGCCATCAACGATAAAAAGCTCCAGAACGTATTAAAAGAAAAAAACATCTTCCTGGCTCAGTGCATCACCAGTAATTATCAGACCGGGGCATGGAAGGACGAAAAAACCCACCCTATCAAACCTCTTACTGAGGCCGGTGTACCGATCACTCTGGCCTCTGACGATCCTACAATCCAGGATTCCCTCCTGGTTGATGATTATGAGAAAGCCGTTTCCAACTTCGGGTGGAGCGTTGAAGATCTGATAAGTTCAAATATAAAATCAATTGACGGTTGCTTTCTTACAGATAAGGAAAAAACCGATCTGACTGATAGTTATTCAAAAGCTATTGACCGGTTCAGGGCTGGTACAGGTCTTTAACTCACAAAACCACTATACAGAAATTTAGATCTTTATAAACAGTTTATCCACACCCTGTTTATTCTATCCTTCTATACTGTAAGCATTTATCCTTTTCATCATTAAGCCTATATATGCTGTAAACACTTGTACTATAAGCAATTATTCGATCTGGCCGGACAATTGTGTTTTGGTGTTCAGCAATAGATTAAAAAAAACCGTTAGGCTTGAAATTCTTCCACAATGTATCCACAACTTGTGTTTCACGTGAAACACTCAACAAGATGAATGATATTAAACCTTAGAGCTTGCCCAGGGGTTTTAACCCATGTTTCACGTGAAACATGGGGCATGGTTAAAATTATTATTTCTTAATAGATTTCCAGTCCGTCGTCATTATTTTCGTCGTTTGTTACTTCGGTAACAGCATCCGCCTCAGCGTTCAGTGCTTCATCAGCCACCTTTGTTTCCTCTTCCTCTTCTTCAAAGGGCTGCCGGGCAATACCAATTACTGAATCATCACCGGACATATGCAGGATACGGACACCGAATGCCGCTCTTCCCATCCTGGAAACCTGACCCACAGCAAAGCGAAGGGCTTTCCCGTTTGCCGTTATTCCAATACAGCTGTCATCTTCGTTGACTGCCAGGGCAGCAGCAAGAACTCCGGTTCGTGCATTGGAAGTGTAGGCCTTCTGCCCAGCGGTACCCCTTCCGTGCGGAGAAAACTCATCAAAGCTGGTCCGTTTCCCATAACCCTTCTCAGAAACCAGAAGCATCGTTTCATCTTCCCGGACCGGGCAAACCCCGATCAGCTCATCGTCTCCGGCTAACCGGATACCCCGGACACCCCTGGAATCCCGGCCCATCCGCCGGACCTTCTCTTCGGGGAATCTGAGACCTTTACCGTTTCTGGTTGTCAGAAAGACATCTTCATCTCCGTTTACCAGGGTAGCCGTTACCAGCCTGTCCCCTTCATCCAGATTGATAGCGATGATTCCCCGGGTTCTGGCATTTCGAAATGCGTAGGTGGCCACTCTTTTTACAACACCCTGTTTTGTGGCCATGAAGAGTGATGTCACTTCATCAAATTCCACCAAAGGCACCATGGCTGTAATATCTTCATCCTGTTCAAACTCAAAGATGGTTCTCAGATGTTTGCCCCGGCTGGTTCTGGAGCCTTCGGGAATTTCAAAAACTTTAATCCAATACGCCTTACCGGCTGAAGTAACAAAAAGGATATAACTGTGAGTAGAAGCCAGAAAGACATGCTTGATGAAATCATCTTCTTTCAGGTCGCTTGTTTTAGCACCCTTGCCGCCCCGGCTCTGTTCCCTGTATTCACTGGCGGCGATACGTTTGACAAATCCTCTGTTGGAAATCACCACGATCATGTCTTCTTCAACAATCAGATCTTCGATATTGACCTGTATGACTTCTTCCGGATTGATTTCTGTTGCCCGGTCTGTCCCGTATTTCTCGGAGATCTCCAGAGTCTCTTCTTTTATGACACCGAGGATTTTGTACTCGTTTGCCAGCAGATCTTCCAGATAAGCAATGGTTATCCGGATTTCTTCCAGTTCATCAAGAATCTTCTGGGTTTCCAGGCTGGTGAGTTTCTGCAGCCTCAAGTCGAGAATGGCCTGGGCCTGTTTTTCAGAAAACTCGAACCGGGCCATCAGATTGGCTCTGGCCATGGCGACGGTCTGGGATTTTTTAATTATCTCAACAATCTCATCGATGTTTTCCAGAGCTATCTTCAGCCCGACAAGGATGTGTTCCCGGCTTTTTGCCTTGGCCAGATCGAACTCACTTCTCCGGCGTATCACTTCCTGACGGTGCTTGATGAACTCGCTGAGCATGTCTTTCAAATTTAAAAGCTTGGGTCTCCCATTCACCAGGGCCAGGTTGTTGATATTAAAATTGACCTGGAGCGATGTGTGGGTGAAAAGGTGGTTCAGTACCACTTTGGGGCTGGCTCCGCGCTTGAGTTCAATCACCATTCGCATTCCGGTCCGGTCTGATTCATCCCGTAAATCAGAGATACCTTCAATTCTTTTTTCTCTTACCAGTTCTGCGATTCGTATAATCAGGTTGGCCTTGTTCACCTGATAGGGAAGTTCGGTAACAATTATGGATTCTTTATCGGCGCTGCGTTCTTCCAGGTGGTACCGGGCCCTTATCGCCACCTTTCCTTTACCTGTATGAGCCGCAAGTTTATAACCGGTTCGCCCGAAAACAATTCCCGCAGTAGGAAAATCCGGACCGGTGATATATTCAAGCAGCCCTTCTATGGTTATTTCCGGATCATCAATCAATGCGGCAAGAGCCGAAGAAACCTCCCGGAGATTGTGCGGGGCCATATTTGTCGCCATTCCAACGGCAATTCCGCTGGCACCGTTCAGAAGCAGATTAGGGATGGCTGCAGGCAGAACCAGCGGTTCTGTCATGGAATCATCGTAGTTCGGTCCGAAATCCACGGTTTCTTTCTTGATATCCCGGAGCATGGCTTCGGCCATCTCGGCCAGCCGGGCTTCGGTGTATCTCATGGCTGCCGGCGGATCTCCGTCAACAGAACCGAAGTTTCCCTGTCCCTGAACCATGGGTACCCTGAGAGAAAAATCCTGAGCTAATCTCACCAGGGCATCGTATATGGACTGATCCCCATGAGGATGAAATTTACCGAGAACATCACCGACAATGCGCCCACACTTCTTGTACGGCCTGTCATGCCTGAGACCCATCTCGCTCATTGAAAAAAGAATCCTTCGATGAACCGGCTTTAACCCGTCTCGTACATCCGGAAGTGCCCGGCTGACGATAACGGACATCGCATAATTCAAATAGGATTCTTTTACTTCATCCTCAATGGCTATCGGAATAACATGACCTTTTTGCTCACCCACGAGATGCTCCTGTAATACACTTACAATTAATACTTCTGTTTAATTTCATAATTTATCCGGCTCCGCTTATACGTCGAGATTTACAACTGAAAGGGCGTTATCTTCAATGAACTTTCTCCGTGGAGGAACTTCTTCACCCATTAAAGTGGTAAACATCTCGTCCGCTGCAACGAAATCTTCCAATTTAACCTGTTTGATGCTCCGGGTATCCGGATTCATGGTGGTTTCCCAAAGCTGATCCGGATTCATTTCACCCAGACCTTTGTAACGCTGAATGTTAACCTTATCACTATCACCCCATTCAGAGAGGATCACATCCCGCTCACTTTCATCGTAGACATAGGCGATTCTCTTTCCTATGGACAATTTGAATAACGGAGGCATGGCCAGATAAACATGTCCGAAATCCAGCAGGGGCTGCATGTATCTGAAAAAGAAGGTTAGAAGAAGTGTTCTGATATGGGAACCGTCAACATCGGCATCAGCCATAATGATAACCTTGTAATAGCGGAGTTTTTCAACATCAAACTCATTACCCACCGAAGCACCAAGAGCCTGAATAATCGGCTGCATCTTTTCATTGGCCAGAACCTTCTCAAGCCGGGTTTTTTCCACATTAAGCATCTTTCCCCACAAAGGGAGAATAGCCTGATATTTTCTGTCCCGACCCATTTTGGCCGATCCCCCGGCCGAATCACCCTCAACAATGTATATTTCACAGTTTTCGGGGTTTCTGTCAGAGCAGTCAGCCAGTTTCCCCGGAAGACCGCCCCCTTCAAGAAAACCCTTCCGTCGGGTTAAATCCCTGGCCCTTCTGGCGGCAGCCCTGGCTCTGGATGCTGTAACAGCTTTATCTAATATGTTATCCACTAACCGGGGATGCTCTTCAAACCAGGAAGAAAGATTCTCACCAACAAGTCTTTCTACAATTCCCTTAACTTCAGAGTTTCCAAGTTTACTCTTTGTCTGACCCTCAAATTGTGGCTCGGGTACCTTGACTGAAACAACACAGGTGAGTCCTTCTCTGATATCATCTCCGGAGAGAGAGTCGTCCATCTTTTTCCCATGTTTTGATTTTTTCATCAAATCATTAATGGTACGGGTTAACGCTGCCCGGAAGCCTGTTAAATGTGTTCCGCCCTCCCGGGTATTGATATTATTGGCAAAGCTGAACAGAGTTTCCGTATAACCGTCGTTATATTGAAGCGCTATTTCAGCTGTAACTCCGTCACGTACAGCCTCAAACCAGATCGGCTCTTCATGAAGTGGTGTTTTACTTTTATTCAAATACTGAACAAAAGATTTGAGCCCGCC
>QNBK01000048.1 GCA_003644105.1 Spirochaetota bacterium
ACAACAACGCAATCAAGGTACGTGATTTCTGGCTTGAAAATCAGTGAATGAAATATAAGTTGCAAAAAACATCAGAATGCAACATTATTTTCTGTACATCGGGTAAATTGAGTGTTAACCTGAGCTGCGAGGTATTAGAATGAAAAAGGTATTGATAATTGTCGGAATGGCTCTTGTCCTTGTGACTTCTGTGGTATTTGCCGAAGGTTCCAAAGAGTCCTCCATGACCGTGGAACAATGGGAAGAGTGGGCACAACTTGGTTCGTTTACTCCTGATGAAGAGGATTGGGATGCGATAATCGAAGCGGCCAAAGAAGAGGGTGAGGTTACCATCTACGCCAACACTTCCCGTGTTTTCGATTTTGCGAGAACTTTTTACAATAAATACGATATTAAAGTCATCGCCAATGACATGAGCCAGGGAAGCTTGTTTGAAAAACTCTCAAGGGAGATTGATGCGGGAATCACTAACTGTGATGTTGTTCTGGTTTCCGACACCCCGACTCACTATCATGATTTTCTGGAAGTGGGGAAAGTATACCGTTATGTACCGGCTGAGATTCTTCCCCTCCTGAATGACTATGCCAGGGATGAGCCTCTCGGTATTCAGCGATTCGGTGGAAAGGCCATTGCGTATAATACACAAACCTATCCGGACGGTCCTCCAGTTGATACCTGGTGGGATCTCACTCGGCCTGAATGGAATGGGAAAATTATTACGAAAGATCCGATGCTGGGTGGCTCCGAAATCAATTTCTTTGCTTCCTTTATCAAGTATGCCGACGTAATGGAATCCCTGTATGAGGAAGAGTTTGGTGAACCGATCGTCCTCAACGGTACTGAAAATGCCGGTTATGAATTTTTGAAACGACTGATGGACAACGGTCTTATACTGATGAGCAGCGGTACGCCGGTGACAATGGCCGTCGGAGCACCGAATCAGGATAATCCGCCCCTGGGTATCATCGGGCCGTCGAAGTTGCGGCTCAGGGAAGACTCGGAACTGTACGTTGATATTCTCTGGGATGTTCAGCCTGTTGCCAGTTATCTCAGTAAGCAGGCGGTATCCATCCCTGTATATTCTGAGCATCCGAATGCGGCGAAACTGCTCATTCGCTGGCTGTATGGGGATTCAGATGGAGGTCTGGGGTATAAACCATTTTTCGATCTGGGAACCTGGAGCCCCCGGTCTGATGTGCCGCAGCCCTTTGATCAGAAGGAACTTGATGAAATTAACTTTTGGGTTGAGGACAGTGACTGGCTGTATACAAACGTCGTACGATTTCGGGACTTCTGGATTCAAAATATGTAATCAGGCATTATAGGCTTGGGAGTCGGCCCCGTGCGCAAGCGCGGGGTTTTTTGGCAACAAAATTTTCATAAAGCCGGACAAGTGAAAAAAAATTTTAAAATAGCCCTTGACTGGACACTGGAAATGACGGAAAATGTTTCGTGGATACATGTGGTATGAAAAAAAATCTTCATCAGGAAAAGGGAGCAATTTAAAGTGAAAAGAATGTTGGTATCTATCTTACTGATTGCACTTGCATTTGCGTTTATATCTTGTAGCTCAACACCTTCATCATCTCAGCAGGTTACCGGGCCGAAGGTGATCGGTGCGACTAAAGAAGCGGTTGTTCTTGAATATGTCGAAGATCGGACGGAGTTTCTTCTTTTACCTGTGATGGAAACGGGGAGAACAGGGCATGTGAACGGTGATGCCGACGATCCGGCAATATGGGTTCATCCCACAGATCCAGCTAGAAGTCTGATATTCGGTGTGGATAAGGGCGATGGATTGTGGGTCTGGAATATAGATGGTGAAGAACTGAAAGCCGTTGATATCTGGGGTAAGCCCGGAAACGTTGATGTACGATATGGGCTTGAACTTGGTGACGGAACTGTTGATATCGTAGCTGTTAATATCAGAAAGGTTAAATTTGCCGAGGGCAGCAAAGCTGCTGTTTATGCAATTAATCCTGATTGGACCTCAGGGGATGATGTTCTGACAGTCCTGGCTGACGGTCAGGCTGAAGGAAATGATATATCTCTGGGTACATACGGTATGAGCCTATACCAGAATCCGGAAGATAATAAAATCTATTTTTTTGAAAATGCCAGTACCGGTCCGATTAAACAATTTCTCATTGAAGATGACGGCAGTGGTGAAGCTGTAAAACTTACCCTTGTCAGAGAACTGGTTTATCCGGGAAATACCTGTGAAGGCATGGTTGCTGATGATCAACTTGGTTTCATCTATATCGGTGAGGAAGACACAGCTGTCCGCAAGTACTATGCAGATCCTGCGAAGTCTCCAGAAGTTGTAAGTTCATTCGCTTTTGCTGAAGATGGTTACAGCCGGGACAGAGAGGGCCTCGCACTGTACGAGTGTTCCGATGGAACAGGATATCTGCTGGTAGTCGATCAGGGTGATGCTTCGAATAAGATTGCCTCGATCATCAGGGTTTATGAGCGGCAGGGCGACAATAATTTCGTAAAAACCGTCGCGTTGCTGGACAGGGATGGAATGCCCATGTGGGATCAGGACGGTATTGATTCAACAGCTACACCGATTTTCCCGCTATTCCCCTATGGCGTTGTCATCGGACATGACGGTGCCAATTCAACTTACCCTTTGTATGACTGGCGTGACTTTGCCGGTTCAGAACTCGATATTTGCGGGGAGTAAGTGGCTGATATGGGTTCTGCAGGCATGGAAGTACCTGCAGTAGGGGGGAGCCCCCTGCTGCGGAAATGGATCAGAAATCTGACAATGCCGCAGCGCGTCATTGGATTGCTGCTGCTCGTTCTACTTGTTTTCTTCGTCATTATGCCGGCAATAAACATCGTCTATACAAGCTTGACGTTTTCATTGTCCGACAGGCGTCTCCCTCAGGTGGTCGATCGGGGGCTGGAAGTTGTTCCCGGGGAATTCACTACAATCCATCTGGAAAGAGTTTTCTGGAGTAAATTGACCAAAAAGATGTTTCTCATACCATTGAGAAACACTCTGATAATCACATTGGGACTGACGGCACTGTCCATGTTAATCGGCAGTACGCTGGCCTGGCTGGTAGTGAGAACAAATCTGCCCTGGAAGAGGGGTATCGCCAACTTCGCATCAATTCCGTATATCATTCCATCATGGCCGATAGCTCTGGCCTGGATCAGTGTATTTAAAAATACGAAACTGGGGGGGAACCCGGGTTGGTTTCAGTACATATTCAAGGTACCGCCGCCGGACTGGATTTCCTACGGACCGCTTCCGATTATCATCACTTTAAGCCTGCATTACTATGCGTTTTCTTTCATCACGGTATCGGGTGCATTGGCCTCAATCGATTCACGTCTTGAGGAAACTGCGGAGCTGATGGGAGCTTCGAAGTTCAGGGTGATGAGAAAGATTACCCTGCCTCTGGTTATGCCGGCTCTTATGTCGGCCTTCATCCTGACTTTCTCCAAAGGAATCGGAACTTTCGGTACTCCGGCATTCCTTGGACTTCCAGTCAGGTTCTTCACACTCTCAACGCAGGTTTACAGCAATGTGAAAAATAATCTTCCAGGTGATGCGTACCTGCTGGCTATCGTAATGATCTTAATTTCTTCAATTACGATTTACATGAACGCCAAAGTCATTGGTGCCAGAAGAAGCTTTGTCACTATCTCCGGTAAAGGATTCACTGCAAAGCTGGTGAATCTCAGGAAGTTCAGGTGGATTGTCTTTGCATTGGTTATTCTTTTTATTCTCATCTTTGTTATCGGCCCTCTGTACATCCTCACCTGGCAGACCTTCATGGAAGTTGACGGTGATTATTCACTTAGAAATTTCACACTTCATTATTGGATTGGACCTGACGGGGCTACAGGGAGGCTGGGACAACTCCTGGGTGAAGGCCAGGCGGGAATCCTGAGAAACAGTGAGATCTGGCGTGCTGCCTGGAACAGTATTCGTCTGGCGTTAACTGTTTCCATACTGGCCGCCATTCTCGGTGTCCTGTTGGGATATGCCATTGTACGAGGCAGGGGAACAAAATTGTCGAAATCCCTCGATTCTCTATCCTTCGCCCCGTATGTTTTTCCCGGTATCGCCTTCGGGGCCGTGTACCTGGGAATGTTCGCAAAAAGAATCGGTCCGATCCCGGCGCTATACGGAACATTTGCATTGCTGGTTCTCGTATCGTTGGCCAAACGTCTTCCTTTCTCTTCAAGGACCGGTACAGCAGCAATGCTCCAGGTTGATAAAGAGTTGGAAGAAGCCGGCGTTCTGGTTGGAGCAGGTTTCTTCAGGCGTTTCATGAAAATCATCTTTCCACTGACAAAAAGCGGTTTCATGGCCGGAATTCTGCTTTCGTTCATAACTACAATGAGGGAGCTTTCTCTGATTGTACTGTTGGTTACGCCGAGTACGAAGGTCCTGACCACGATGATATTCAGATACACCGAAGGCGGCTATCACCAATACGGAGATGCCATAACAATGTTTGTCGTCATGATCAGTCTCGTAGGAACCTTAATCATTCGAAAGGCTCAGAAGACAGATCTTTCAAAAGGAATCGGAGGTTGAGGTATTTTGGATAATAATAAATTGAAAATCAGACTGGACAAACTGAGAAAAGAATTCGGTGATGTTGTCGCAGTCAATGACATAAACCTGGATATTTATGAAGGTGACTTCCTGACATTATTAGGGCCTTCAGGCTGCGGTAAAACAACGACGCTCAGGGCAATCTCCGGGCTGGAAGAAGCGTCAGGCGGTAAGATTTTTATAGATAACCACTTGGTTTTCTCCAAAAAGGACGAGGTGTTCGTTGCACCTTCGAAGCGGAATCTTGGCTTGATTTTTCAATCCTATGCATTGTGGCCGCATATGACAGTATATGAAAATATTGCCTTCGGACTGAAAGTAAAGAAACTGCCGTCAGGAGAAGTAGCGAAAAAGGTTAAGGCTATTCTCGAGGATGTACAGTTGGATGAGTATGGAGAGCGATATCCCTCTGAACTTTCAGGCGGTCAGCAACAGCGTGTGGCTATTGCCCGAATGCTGGTGAATCAACCGCAGATATTCCTCATGGACGAGCCTCTGTCAAACCTCGATGCTCAATTGAGAATGGAGATGCGCTCTGAATTGAAACAGCTGCATACAAGAACCAAGGCAACGACGATCTATGTGACTCACGATCAGGAAGAAGCCATGACTCTTTCAACGAGAATCTGTGTCATGAATGAAGGGATTATCAGGCAGGTTGGGACACCAGAGGAAATCTATTCCAGGCCCGCCGATATCTTTGTTGCCAGTTTCATCAGCAATCCGAAGATGAATTTCTTTATTGGCAAGGTCGAAAATATAAAAGACAAGACCTTCATAGAAGCCGGTGGTTTCAGCATTGAAATTCCCAGCGGCATCGTTGGTGCGCGAAAAGAGCTGCGTCTTGCGGTTCGCCCGGAAGATTTTTATGTCTCAGATAAGGGTGTTCCGTACACTGTACAGACGAGGCTCCCGACTGGTCGTTCCCAGATAGTAATGGTTGGAAACCAATCCGGGGCCAGTATTACGTTGCTCTTCAACACTGAAGTGAATATTCAGGCGGATGATATTATTCACCTTTCGATCAAGCAGGAGAAATACCATTTATTTGATAATGATTCCGGAAAGCGGTTGAATTAGTTGAACATCCTATCGTTGATGGGATTATGATATTCAGGAGGACAAAATGAAAAAAGCGTTTGTAATTATTTGTGCGGCATTTGTGATGCTGATGGTAGTGGGTTGCGCCTCAGTGCCGAACTTCGATGAATTTTCTGAAGATCTCGGTGTGGTTATGCCCTATTTGATGTTCGGCGATAAAACCGAAGGTGAACATGATAGTGAAGCCTATCTGTTTTCAAAACCGAAGCCCATTGGTGCTGACTCCCAGGGCAATATATTTGTCGGCGGTAAAGAGTTCCCTCTCACCAAATACAGCTCTGAGGGTGCGTTTATCGCTATCCTGGCTGATCGTGGTGATGCTGAAGGTGAAATCAATTATGTGAAAGGCATTGCAGTCAACAGTATGGATTATGTATACGCTACTGATTCCCTCAATAAAAGAATCAATATTTTCGATAATGAAGGTAATTTCGTACGTAGTTTCGGAACAGCAGGCAGTAACCCCGGTGAATTCGATGACATCGGCCCAATTGCGATTGACTCGAATGACAACCTTTATGTTTCAGATGATGCACAGGGAGTGCACGTCTTTGACAGTGAAGATAACTTCATCAAGATGATTGGTGATTACGGCGAAGGTGATGGACAGACCTCTGAATTCGGCTGGCTCGCCACGGATACTGAGGTAGGACAGCTCTACGTTGCCGTTGATGGTTCCGGGAGAATCGATGCATATTCCCTGGATACCGGTGAGAAATTGTTTGAAATGGGCGGACTCGGTAATGGCCCTGGAATGTGGGAAGAAGATATTGAAGGCCTGGCAGTCGGACCTTACAACCTTCTATTCGCAGTTGATGAGGCGGGTGGAAATATCAAAGTCTTCAAGGCTGACGGCACGTTCGTCACTCAGTGGGGGAAAGCCGGACTGTACGAAGGCGAATTCGCCAGTACTGAATCCATTGCTTATGACCCGAAGAACAACCGGATTGTTGTTGCAGATGAAAAGAACTACAGGGTAGTTTCCTTCGCGCTTTCTTCAATCGGACTGTAATCTATCAAGGGGGGTAGGATGAGTTTTCTACCCCCTTTTTCTTATGGGCAATATATCAAAACCAACTATTGTCCTGACAAATCTATTAATTAATTGAGTATCTCTCCAGGGACCTTAGGTGATGAATATTTTTAAAGATAATGATATCCGCGGATTGTATCCACAGGATTGGAACAGGGAAACTGCTTACCGGATCGGTTATTTGATACCGGAAGTTATAACAGGAAGGAATATTGTCATTGGGCGGGATGGCCGAGAATCATCAAAAGAAATATTCCAGAGTATTGCAGAGGGATTGAATGACAGAGGTGTTGATGTCATAGACATTGGAGTTGTCGATACACCAGCGGTATATTTCACTGTCGGGTACTTTGGTTATGACGGTGCAATCATGATAACAGCATCGCATAATCCTGTTGGTTATAACGGACTGAAATTAACGGAAAAAAACGCCATTCCCATAGACTCGAAAAATGGCCTGGACCTGATCAAAAGCCTTCTGAACACGAGTAAAGAAATTCCCTTTGAGGGCAAAGGCGATGTTCTTCAGAAGGACATTTCCCTGGATTACTGTAATTACTTGAAAAAATTCCGTCCTCAGAATAGCAGACTTAAAGCGGTTTATGACTGTTCGAACGGATCAATCGCGAGCAATATCCATGCGATTCTGAAAGATGATACTGACAATTCAATACTGATTAATGACAGGGTTATCGGTGATTTCCCGAATCACGGACCGAATCCGACTCTTCCTGAAAACCTGGTACAACTGCAAGATAAAATAAAAGAAACCAGGGCCGATATCGGATTTTGTTTTGATGGAGATGGAGATCGTGTTGTTATTGTTGATAATGATGGTGAGATAGTATCACCGGATTTAATTACCGCATTGATCGGAATATATTATTTCAAGCTCTTTCCCGAAAAACGAGAGGGAAATAATAAAGTTCTGGTTGATATCAGATCTTCACAGAGTGTCAGTGAGTCCCTGGAAAATATCGGAGCTGAAGTCATAGCATGCCCGGTAGGTCACTCAAAAATCAAGAAAATTATGAGAGCTGAAAATGCTCTGTTTGCCGGTGAGCTGACCGGTCATTACTACTTCAGTGAAAATTACTATTCAGACTCTGCCTGGATATCGGTGTTCCGAATCCTGACGGTTTTGTCGGAGGGTGATTTAAATTTACGGGATTTAAAAGCAGAACTTTTGAAATATGGTCATTCCGGAGAAATCAACTTTACTGTAAAAAATTCCGGGAAAGTGATTGATAAGCTCCAGGGGATATATTCCGATGCAGAAATATCCGATATGGATGGATATAAATTTGTATATCCTGATTGGTGGTTCATCGTTCGTGAGTCAGGAACAGAACCTCTTTTAAGGCTGGTTGTTGAAACACGAGAAAGTGATGCGCTCAATGCAAAAATAAATGAAATCTCAAAAATTATACAGCAGTGAAAGCGTTTTGATATTTGATTATGAATAGAGGGAATATTTTGAGTCTGACTGAATTAAATGGTGCTTGGATGACCGATATTGATGACACTCTGGTGTATTCAGGAGAAATGCCTGACAACATGAAAATCGATGAGATCGCAGAGTTCATCAGAATATTGAAAAAACACAATATCATCTGGGTACCGATGAGTGGTGTCGCGATGGTGAAATTAGGTCCCAGAATCCTGTACAGGCTTCCTGACGATATTTTGAGCAATGTCATTTACTATGGTGGTGATGGAAGTCTGAAATATATGTATAACCCGGGGATCCATTCATGGTTAGAGGATAAATCTTTCTCAAGTCTCTTTACTGAATCCCAGGCCTATATAATTCTTGGTGATTCGGAATACAGAAAAGCCATTACTGAAATGAATGCTGCCGATACCGGTATTGATAAGGGTCTGGATCTGAATCGTAAGATTGAAGAAATCAGAGAAATACTGAAAGAAAAAGGATATCAATCAACTCGGTGCATACTTGATGTTCTTAAGGATGAATTAAAGAAACATGGTGTGGATCCTAATAAATCAGAGGCTTATTTTCGTGGTGGTTCAGTCAGTTGGATGATGCTGGGGGACATCTCAGCAGACCCGTACCATACAGCAGATAACATATCTTTTCGTAAAAAACTTATTGAAATCAGTAAAAAATGGTTGGAAGACAATGGCAACTTGAAAAGTCTGGGAACTACGGGCATTAACGTTCCATTCCCGGGTGCCCGGGGAATCAAATTTGTCCTGTCCGGAAATGATAAAGAGCGTTCAGCCAGAGAAATGATTAAGAGTTTCAATCTGAAACCGGAAAATGTTCTCTTTTCGGGGAATGAGCTGTTTGATGGCGGTAACGATAATATGATCAGGAATATAGATGAAGTTCAATTGCTTTCAGTTGGTGACAGAGAGGATTCCGGGCCATGTGTCATCAATGGACGAATTAAATCGAAGCATTCGGAAATCGTTGGAGTCGAGGCGAACTCGATGTGGATGAATTATGTTATAAAACATCTTGAATCCGGTGAAAAGTGGCAGGACATTCTGATTTCGCTGAAGGATGTACAACTATGATTCGATCTCTCAGGAGTCCTTCCACTTACTTAAAACCTGTTGATACAGAAATCATTTTCTTTGATAAGGGTGGTACTCTCAGCAAGCCTGTGATTAAAGATGTAGAACTTGGTACACCATATTTTAAAAAAATTATGGATATTATAGGTGCAGAAGGTAACCCCGATACATTTGGAGCTGAAATTTCCCGAAGGGACAAAGACTATAAAAAATGGGCACTGGATTCCTGGATTGAGTTGTCAGAAGAAGATCGTTGTACAAAACATCTTTTTCCTGAATACCCGAGAGAGCTTGTCATAGAAAATGCCGAAGAGTTGACTTTGCTTTTCTCTCATTCAAAAGGGATCAGGGCACTTCGATCAGAGGCCTTACCGGTTATTAAAGAGCTATATAAAAGAAAGTATCGAATTGGAATTATCAGTAATACTGTCAGTCGGGTACTCGTGCCCGGGGAATTGGAAGAAGCCGGTATCTCCCCTTTTGTGGAAAATGTTGTAATGTCTTCCATTCTCGGTATCAGGAAACCGGATCCCCTGATATTCAAGGAAGCTGCTGAAATTGCGGGTGTATTACCAGAGAAATGTGTCTATATAGGTGACCAGCCGAATCGCGATGTCGAGGGTCCCAGAAGATCCGGCTTTGGAATGAATGTTATTCTGAAGACGAGTAATTACCCTGAAAATACTTCGATGCCTGAAATCCAGAAACCGGATATCATCATTGATAACCTGATGGAGTTACTGGAACTCTTTCCCCCAAAGGCCTCCTAAAGAATGTCAATTTTTAAATCCGGAAGTATTCGCGGCCGTTGGGATATTGATTGGAACACTGAAACTGTATACAGAATCGGTTATCACCTTGCAGATATGTTCGGTTGGAGTCGGGTCGTTATCGGTCAGGACGGCCGTAACTCATCCGAAACTATCTCATCCTATCTTCATAAGGGATTAATGCACGCAGGATGCGACGTTACCAGCATCGGGATGATAGATACTCCTGCTGTAACGTATGCGAATATCAAGTACAAGTTCGACGGCAGTATTATGATTACCGCATCCCACAATCCGGTTGAATACAACGGTCTGAAAATAAGCGGGGAAAATGCCCTGGTTATATCAAGAAAGAACGGCCTTGCCGAATTGGAAGAAAAAGTTCAGGAACCGGTAGTTGATGTCAAAACAGGTGCTCAAATTTTCAAGAAGGACATTCAGGATGAATATCTTGAATTCCTGGCTGGTTACCGGGAAGGGATCGGTGAGCTGAAATATGTCGTTGACTGCTCCAGCGGTATGGCGGCGGTGTTGATTCATCGTATTCTTGAAGGTTTACCAGGTTCATATATGGTGATAAACGATGTGGTTGACGGCAATTTCCCGGCTCATGGACCGGACCCCACAAATGTAGAGAACCTGACTCAATTAAAGGATGCGGTTGCCAATTCCGGTGCCGATCTGGGTGTTTGCTTTGACGGTGATGGAGACCGGGCAATTTTCATTGATGAAAAGGGAAGGTGGATTTCACCGGATTTAATCCTGGGCGTATTATCCCTCTACTACTTTAAGTATTTCACTGAAAAGGCAGGTAATCGTAAGGCGGTTCTCTACGATGCCAGATGCTCGAATTCAGTCAAGGACTATATTGAAACCCTTGGGGGCAGAGCGCATATCTGCTCAACAGGACATACGGCAATGCAGGTAGGGATTCCCGAAGAAAATGCAATTATTGGAGGGGAATTACCGGGTCATTATTACTACGCGGACTATTTCAATCTGGATAACGGGTGGATACCGTTTCTTCAGGTTCTGGCTGTCCTCAGCAGGGACTCAAGAAAGCTTTCCGAGATAATCGATGAAATCAATTCTTACTATTTTTCCGGAGAATTAAACTTCAAGGTACCCGATGGAGATACTGTTATTGAGCAATTCAGGATGAAGTATTCTTCCGGAACCCAGACTTTTCTTGATGGAATTCGTGTAGACTACAAGGATTGGTGGTTTCTTCTCAGGATGGCGAATACGGAACCGGTTCTTCGCCTTGTTGTAGAAGGGCGGAGTCGAGACATTCTCGATGAGAAGATACATGAGATTAAAGAGCTCATATTCACTCTGGGTGGTTCAGACCTATAAGCATATAATTCGTCTCACTGAATTGTTCAAAGGATAATGGTTAAACCATCAAACCCGACTTCAATTCCTGATTCTACAAGGTTCTGCACGAGGGTATCATGGGTGTTATTGCTATGGCCGATGTGACTGATTATCATCCTCCCCGGATTGACTTCCTTCTGTAATGCCCTGACTCTTTTAAGGTCCATATGCCCCGGGTTGTCTGAACTTAAGAACGTGCAGTCCGTGATTAACAGATCAAGATTGGATTCCCGCATTATTTCCAGTGTCCGATCCGGGATATCCGATCCGGCATCCAGTAAATAGGAGATAGTGATACCGTTCACTGTCTCGATGAGGTAGCCAAAGCACTCATCGGTAGATTGTTTCATCCTGAGATGATTTGTTTCCAAAGGTGTAATCGTCAGAGTCCCGATTGAGAAGCGTTTGTATGACTGAATCATCTCACAATCGACGTTCTCGAATGGAACTGGGCTACCGTAATGGTCGAGCTTACTGAATCTCATCTGTAAATGACGATAAGTCGATTCTGACATGTAAGCATTAATCTGATTCAATTCCTGAAAGCCCTTTTGCTTCCTTCTCTGAAAGAGGTAGCGGGCTCCTGCGATGTGGTCGTCATGCCGGTGTGTGAACAATACATTTTGGATACAGGTTTCATCAATATCATAATTCCTGAGTTGTGTCATAATCTGGGGGGGCATGTCGAACAGGATCAGCTCCGATTCATTATCGATCAGCATGGAGCTGTTTTGTCTGATATTTTTCCCGCCAATATCCCTGGAATATGTGCAAGTTGGGCAGCGGCATCCGAAAGCCGGAATGCATTCATCGGCACCGGTGCCCAGCAATACGATTTTCAAATCAGAGACACACCTTTAATAGAATTGACCTTATTGCATTCACATCAGGATCTTCCGTTTCGATCGTACCGAGGAGGTGGCTGGTGGAATTCAATTTGGTCTCTTTTAATTCTCTCCGGGCATCTTGACTCATTCGGTCGTACATGAAGTGTACCTTATTCGTCAGGACCAACTCACTTTTATTCGATTCTTCCCAGTTTGTGAGAATATTTGTTTCGAAATAGGACAGTGAGTCGGAATCGGTGAGTATGTCCGTCAATCTATCAAGGTCAATTGAGAATTCTACTCCGGAGGCATTCAGTATCGTATCACCGTGGTTTTTAACACCGCCTATTTCATGGCGAAGTATGAGATATTGGAGGTCGTTAATAAAGCCCTCATGGAAATAAAACCCGTCATTGTTCACGGATTCAGCAAGTTGCTTTGCCATCAATGCTGAATTCTTGACATGCAGCATCTTATACATCCTGTAAGCTTCAGGATCGTGCCTGGCTTTCTGTTCACCAGCAATCATTGTTTCCGGGTAGGATCGGTCTGAATCATGCATGTGGCCGGCACATCTGAGTAGTTCCAAAGGATAACCGGAGTAACCTTGCTGCTTGCCTCTACGAACAGCCGTTGATGCTGCTATTTCAGAATGGATATGATCGACGGTTCCGCTTGTCGGGTTTAATAATCGGCTGTTTAAATATTCCTCAGTCATGAATTGACTCCGATGCCTGTGTATCATCTCCCTGAAGGATTCCGGATGAAATCCTTCAGATATGATTTCGGGGATCGGTTCAGATATGTGTTTCTCATATTTATCGGAAAGAAAGTCATAGATGATATCCGACAAATGAAATGTGCTTCCCTGCAGCTGGTTCAGAATTTTGTCCATCAATCTGCCTTAATATAATTGTAGTGTAAAATATATTACATTAAACATACACATGAAACAATAGTTTCAACACTTGATAATGGAAATGGCACCAACAAATCCGCTGCTTCCAGGTTTTGGTTGGAGGTATGTTTTTATTTACATGATAGTTAGATGAGTATAGTATTGTCGGCCAAGGAAATAGTCAGATTATGAGTGATCGAACGTCCGGTAAATTCAAAACCCGTATAAACAGCCTGATTCCCGATTTTCTGGGAGGATTTACCGGAGCCGTGGCCGTTCTTCCCCAAACCATCGGTTTAAGTGTTCTATTATTTACTTCCTTTGGTATGGATGCTTCAGTCGGTGCTATGGCAGGTCTTCTCGGAGCTGTAATTCTGCTCCTTTCATCTGGTATCGCCGGGGCTACAATCGGTATGATCAGTGCCCCTAACGGCCCTGTAACCATTCTGCTTACCGGCCTGGTTGTTAAACTGATGCCCGACTACTCCTCGGGTGAAATAATGATAATTATCGGTGCGGTTCTCCTCTTTACAGGTGTTTTAGAAATACTTTTCGGGCTTTTAAAAGGAGGAGATCTGATTAAGCTGATTCCCTACCCGGTAGTTGCAAGCATGATTACCGCTATCGGCATACTGATGTTAAAATCCCAGATTAAACAGATTGCCCCGACAGTTTCTTTTGATGATTGGACTACTTTTATTCCTGTAGCAGTTGCCGCATTAACTATTGGTGTAATCTTTCTTTCTCAAAAGCTATTTCCAAAACTTCCTTCAATTATTATGGGTTTATTATCAGGGGTTATTGTTTATCTGTTATTTACTCTTTTTGTTTCAAATCCCAACCCGGACTGGGTAATCGGCAGACTTCCTTCTCTGGATTTTGGACAGATCCTTCACAGGTTTGATGGTGTCCATCTTGCATCTCTTCCCTGGGAATTGATATTAACATCAGCTCTTGCACTGACGGTTCTGGTTATGATTGATTGCCTGCTGACGGCCCTGGTTGC
>QNBK01000049.1 GCA_003644105.1 Spirochaetota bacterium
GTTAAACAGGCTCAGAGTGAAACAGATCCTCTTAAGGCTATGAAACTGATGAGGGATGCTGAGGATGTACTGATGGCTGAGATGCCTCTTATTCCTCTGTACTATCGGTCTTCACCCAAAATGATGGCCTCCTATGTGAAGGGTTGGTACATCACACCTCTGAACAATATGTATCTCTCCGGTGCATACATCGAAAAATAAATTTTTAACGGCATTAATGCCATGAAAGTGGGCCGCCTTGATGTTTTCAGGGCGGCCTTTTAATTTCCGGTTGATATGGTGGAGATGAAGGAGTTCCGTTTATGAAAGCATTGCTGAAAATGAAAAACGGCGGGGATATGTTTTTTGAATTATTCCCGGAGAAAACACCCATTACTGTGAAAAACTTTGTTTCTCTGGTATCTAAAGGTTTTTACGACGGTCTGAGCTTTCATCGTGTTGTTAAAGACTACGTGATACAGGGCGGCTCTGCAGATAACACTTGCATGTGTCCCACAGATTTTACCATTACCGGTGAGTTTGCAGAGAACGGATATGATACAGGCCTGGAACACGTCCGGGGGGCCTTATCAATGGCCCGGGATGATGATTTTGACAGTGCCGGGACACAGTTCTTTGTGGTTCACCAGGATGCCCACAAGCTGGACGGCCGTTACGCCGCCTTTGGTATGCTGATTGAGGGATTTGATGTTCTTGATTCAATTGCCGCTGTGGAAACAGCAGCTCCGGAGCAGGAAAACCGGCCCCGGGAGCTGCAGATTATCAAGTCAATAACAATTATCGAAAAGGACTAACCTCCGTAAGTTTTGTAAAGGTAAATCCCGGCTCCGACGATAATAATCACCGCCCAGTCGGTTCTGCATGAACTCGCCCAGACGGGGCCGGGCCCCTTGTCCCGAAGTATATTCGGATTCTGGGTTCCCCATTTCAGATTTGTAAATCAATTTGTATTAACTAAAAAAAATCTTCAGCTTTAAACGGACTTTCAAAACCGTGCTTCCACTCCTTCAAGGTTGAAGTATGGGGAGATTGGCTGTTGTAAGGTCGTGCATTCCCGGCATGAATACATCAGCCAGCTGACCCTCGTTGATAAAAACCGCAGCCCGGGATTCCCTGACTGTCAGTTTTGCCCTGTTTTTTATTTCATTTCCATAGCGTTCAAAGCGGTACACCATGGTATCGCTGCTGTCCGTCCATTCAATAACATCAATAAACTCACCCTTGAGTTTGTCGAAGAGTCCCATTGTATCCCCTCTGAAAATGCGTGAAAATGAAATAATGAAGGACAAAACAGCCAGTGTCTATCTTGCCCATCCCTACATGCAGAGTTTTAACCATGCAATTTATTATCGTGTTCTGGAAACGCTGAATCGCGAGAAAGTGAAAACCTTTCCCCATGATTTGTACCAGGAGGGATTCAATCCGGTTTTAACAGTTGGTGAACTGGGTTTTGACGAATCAAAAGATCCTCTTGTGCTTCGATACGCTGAAGAGCTCCTGGAATCAGATCTGTTGATATTTATTCATCCCAACTGGTGGGGGCAGCCGCCGGCGATTCTTAAAGGCTGGATAGACCGGGTTATCCGCCCCCCTTATGCCTATGATTATCCTCCGGAGCTTCCACCTGGAGACCCGCCTGTACAGAAGTTAACCGATAAAGTCGGCATGGTGTTCAACACTTCCAATACTCCTGCGCCCAGGGAGAATACTTATTTTGGTGACCCCCTGGAGAATACCTGGAAACAGTGTATCTTCGGTTTCTGCGGTATTAAAATGAGCTACAGAACGATGTTCCGGACAGTTGCCGGCAGCAGTCAGGAGATTCGCGAAGGGTGGCTTGATGAGGTAGAAGCCGCAGTTGAGGGTGAAATTAAAAAGATGCCTTGAGGGTAAGGAAAAATCCGCCTCCCGGAGTGCTGCCGTCATCCATTATTTCAATTTTGTCAAATGCACCCTTGGCATACTTTGCATCCGTACCGATAGCATGGTCGCTGTAGCCCGTATACATCTGGAAATATTTGAAGTCAAGGCAGACACCGCCCTCGGCTGACGCTCCGGGTTTATCAAGTATACCGATGCCTGCTACAGCCCCGAAGACTCCGAATATGTCTGTTACCATTGCCTTTACATCCAGGCCGAAGTTCATATAGCTACCGTCTCCGCTATCAGAGAGTATCATGGCATTGCTGCCGGAAAGATTGGCCTCTATCCCGGATAGTGCCGGGATTGTGAAGCCCGCACCCCATTCGGCCTGGAGAATATCAGAGTCATTTCGGTTGTACATCAGGAAGTATTCGGTCATTCCGAAACCGAGGATATCAATACCGGCGAAATCCATTACCAGAGTACCGCCGATTCCCAGAGTCATGGCTTCACCCGGATATAAATCATCAAGATTTGAGGATGAGTCGTAAAAAAGCTGCATTGAGGAACTTGTAAAGTTAATCAGGGGTCCCCAGGAACTTCCTCTATGGTCGTTGTCCATGAAAAATGCGGCAAATACATCGGGGTAACCGCCGGCATTGATATTTTCAAAAGAAACCGGGTTGAATGCTGTTGTGACATAAAAACGATCGTTCCAACCGAGGGTTGTACTGAAATCAAATCCATCAATTCCGGATGTGGATGATCGTTCAAAGCGGTACTGAGTGAAATCCATAACCAGAAGCTCCTGATGGCTGCCGTAGCCCATATGCAGGTTCAGGCCGGCCTGAGGCAGTACATCTGAATCCAGGTAAACTTCGGTTCTGTCAAATCCACTATATACGTCTGTCAAACCCGCTTTATACATAATCTCCGAAAAATCAATCAGAGCGTAAAAATGCGTGAACTGGTTGATCGCCAATTCTCCCCGGAAGCTCATCTCGTCAAAAAGATTGCTTACCGTACCGTTATTTTCGACTTTCATGGTTTCAGTGATATTCATGCCGCTGGAGAATGATGGGAAATCAATATCTTCCCGGGCAGAAAGTGACAGAGAGGTGATTAAAAACAGAGTTGAAAAGAATAGCTTCTTTGGTGAGGAGGTATTGTGCATTCCGGCATTATCCGGGGATATAGCGACAGAGGTCAATAAAAATCAAGTTTCAGAAGAAAACTTTCGGCAGCTTCCCCTGGAAATAAGCTGCTGTTTCACTTTAAGGACATGCACGGTGTTTATGCTGTTGCTCAATCGATTGTTCAGCATATCCACGGCAAGTCGGCCCACGTACTTCATATCAATGTGCATAGTGGTGATTTTCGGTATGTAGGTCTTGCTGTAATCAAGAACATCACCAGGTGCAAGAATGGATATATCCCCGGGGATTGTATATCCGATTCGAGTTAAAGTACTCCAGCTTTGAAGGGCAATTTCATCATCCAGGCAGAAAAGAGCTGTAGGCGGTGAAGAACCTTCCATCAATGTCTGAAAACTGTTATCAGGATTTTCCGATGATAAACCAGGAGTACAGGAAATCAGATAATCCTTCTGAATCTCAATCCTTTCTTCCTCCAGTGCTTTGCGGTAACCGTAGTAGCGGTCGGTTGAAAGAATGGGCAAGTCTTCTCTTGAAGTGTCAACAAAGCCGATTTTTGTATGTCCGAGATTCAACAGATGCCGGGTTCCTTCATAGGCACCCTGAAAATCATCCACACAGATGGAAAAATATTTATCCTGGTAGTTGTTGTTCAGTATGAGGATTACAGGAATTTCCGCATTTTCAAGGCGGCTGAAAAGTGAATCTTTCCCATAGTGAATTGAAAAAACTGCCTGGCATTCAAGGTTGATAATTTTATGGTAAATATCCTTGTCTTTTTCGTTGTGGGAAACTGGAATAATAACTGTATCCAAACCGATCTTTTGGAGATCCAGTTCAATCCGGGCAATCATCTCGTTCAGAAAATACCAGATGAAGGTCCATTCTCTATCGATCAGCATCAGAAGAGCCACCCTGCCGCTTTTACTTTTCCTGGTTGGTTTTCTAGCCGGATGGACGTAGCCCATTCGTTCTGCTGTTTCCCGGACAGCCTTTGTTGTATTCTCGGAAATCCTTCCCCTACCGGAAAATACCATTGAGGCTGTTGTCGGAGAAACTTTAGCTTGAGCAGCAACTTCTTTAAGTTTTGGCAGTGTTTTATCTGATTGTATGTTTTTCATTCAATAGTCCTGTTTCGTTTATCATACAGATATTCTGGTAAATTTACCAACTCTAAAATGCGAAATTTAAAAGAAAACATTGACCATTCCGGAAAATATGATAGGATAAAGCCCTGATAAACCAGTTATGAGGTGTCTTGAAATGAACAAAACCACCAGCTCCAGAGAACGGGTTCTGGCCGCACTCCGGCATGAGGAATCGGATAGGGTGCCCATCGATCTGGGTTCAACGCCGAGTTCGGGAATCTCCGCCATTGCGTATGAGTCTCTTAAGCGGTATATGGGATACGAGTCCGGACACACACGTATTTACGATGTCGTGCAGTACCTTGCACAGCCTGAGGATTTTGTTGTTGATGAGCTTGGTGTTGATGTTCTTGATATCGGAAGAGCTTTCAATACCGGGGACACTGACTGGTATGATATTACAATGCCTAATGGCCGGACAGCTCAGTATCCTGCATGGTTCCGGCCTGAGCTGCATGAAGATGGATCCTGGAATGCCTACCATGAAGACGGCACCCGAATAGCAACAATGCCCCAGGGGGCACAGTTCTTTGATCAGTCTTTCTTTCCCTTTCTCGAGGGATATCCTGACAGCCGCAGCGGTATGGATGAGTTACTTGATGAGGCTATGGATAAAGTCCTCTGGTCTAAACTTGTTCACAGCCCATGGGATCATGCCGGGGAAGAAGACTTCTGGGCTCAGCTCAGGACCAGAACTCTGGCTTTGAGAGAAAAAACAGACAAAGCTCTGATGGTTGTCTGCGGCAGCAATCTTTTTGAGTGGGGAACTTTTCTTCGCCGGATGGATAATTTTCTGATGGACCTCTATCTGGATAAGGATAATGTAAAAATACTGATGGAACTCCTTATGGAGCGTCATATGAAAACCCTTGAAAAAGTCTGTGAATCTGTGGGAGATATTGTGGATATCCTTCGTTTCGGGGACGATCTGGGAATGGATTCCGGTCCTTTCATGGGTTTGGATGTGTACAAGGATATTTTTGAGGACCATAGAACCCGGTTGTGCAGTTATGTCCATCAGAACAGCGGTATGTCCACGTACCTTCATACCTGCGGTTCGATGTACCAATACATTCCTTCTTTGATTGATTCAGGAATGGATATTATCAATCCGGTTCAAACCAATTGCAGGGACATGGATGCGGCAAAGCTCAAAAACGAGTTCGGCAACGATATTGTTTTCTGGGGCGGCGGAGTGGATCCCAGGGAAATCCTGAACAGGGGGACTCCCGAAGAAGTCAGGGCTGATGTTACCCGCAGGCTGGAGATTTTTGCCCCGGGCGGGGGATACGTATTTAACAATATCCACAACATTCTGGGGGAGGTTCCGCCGGAGAACATCATCGCTATGTTCGATACGGTTAAAGCGTTCCGCCTTTAACAAAGCTGCCGGCGGATTGCCCGGTCAGCTTCTTGAAAATTTTATAGAAATAGTCGGGATTCGAATAACCGAGACTCTCGGCGACAGTTTTAATTGAAACAGTGTTTCCCCTTAGCAGAACCTTTGCTTTATCAACCCGAACCGTATTAACGTAATCGTTGAACTTCACCCCTGTTTCTTTTCTGAACATCTGTCCCAGGTAGGAGTGGGAGATGCCAAACTGGTAAGACAGTGTTTTCAGTGAAATCGGCTCAAAGACATGCTGGTCGATATATTCGATAATTTCCTGTATCGGTGTCAGTTTGTTGATTTTTTCCATCTTGCAGGAAATAGCCTGCTGCGCCAGTTCGTTCAGCCAGTTGATAACAGAGCTTGCATCCATATCCTTTAAAAGATGCTTTACCATGCTGTCGTAACTTCCCAGACATTCTTCCACCGATAAACCATCCTCCTTTATCAGATGAGCAATACCCATAAGTATTTCCAGGCAGATGCCCTGAAAATGTTCAATCGGAAGAACTCTGGATTCAAGGAATCTCTGATACAGATCGCCGAAGAAATGATAGCTTTTCTGCCAGTCAGAATTCCTGATGCTGCGGAATAATTCCCCGAGATCTACGGAGCCCACTTTCGGACTGATATTAAGAAACTCCATAGCATCGTTTTCCGTAATGATGTGTTTTGGAAGATAGCGTAACGGATCTATGGGAACTGCTTCGAACCAGTCCACAATCGTTTGAAAGGCTATTTCGGCATCAACTTCCGGGGACTGATATGCTGTAGCTGCCAGTATTCCCTCCTGGATGAGCTTCAATCCGGTTTCTGAACTTCCGGCGGCAACACAAACAACATCCTGTCGGCCAGTTTCTTCAAGAACACGAGACACCGCAGTCATAGATAAACTATCATCAGCGCAAAACAGTCCTTTGAGATTATCACCAAACTCCTTAATCCATCTGTGAAGCTCAATGGCTGCTTTATTCTTGTCCATACCCGGGGCTGCGGCCAGAAAAATCATCTTTGGTGCATATTTGGAAAGCTCGGTAATAACACCCCATGTTCTGGCATAGAAACTGGAGGTTCCTTCAAGATGCTGCAGGATTACATAACCGCCGTATTTACCCATTTTATCGGCCAGGTGACGGGCTAAAAGGCGGCTCTGCCCCCAATCATCAGGCCCGGTCCAGGCCAGCATATAACGGTGACTTTCCCGGTCTGCAAGAAAATTGCTGCCGACAACGGGAATCCCCGCTTCATTAATCATGCGGTACCACCGGGTGCTCTCTCCACTCTGCCCGGGATTCAGTAAAATCATATCCGGGTTGAGCTGTATGGCTTTACGGACATTTTTCTCAAATCTCTCAGTCTCCCAGTGAGCATCAAGAATCTTCAGTTCCATTTTAGATTCGGCTGAAATCCTTTGCAGAGTATCTGCATACAAGTCCATATACGGGAAGTCTCCGCCGGGGTGGAGATAGATAAGTTTTTTCTCTTTAACTCCTGTTCCTGGAGAATCAGGGATATTTATCTTACGGATACCCCATCCGGCATATTCCAAATCATACCAATGCCTTGAGTCCTCTTCCGGCAGGGATGAGGGATTTTCCGGGCGGGGAGGAATCATTTTCTCCGAGGCGCCCCAGAGGATTATCAGTTGGTTGGAATTACGTTTTAAGCTGACAGACTGTACTTTGATAATTGCATCATTGGACATCTTCCCGAGTATAGCGCTGAGGTAGGATAATAGCAAAAAATAGCAAAATGACTGCAATTATTTACACAAGCCCTTGTGTGCAGAATTAAGATTGTGAATGATAGAGAGCTATGTTACACGATCCAAGCCATCGGGAAGCGGCTCCTGTTGCCGAACCCATTAAACTGACAAGTCGGGAAAGAGATATTCTGAGAAAGCTCGGAGAAAAGATTACGGATTTCTCCATGCATCCGTCCAACAGAGAAAAAGCCCTGCTCTGGCGGGATCTGAATGATTTAAAATCACAAAAACCTATGGTGTGGATTAATGAGATTCCATGGCATGAGATGAATGTTGAAAATGAACTGACACTTGGCTGTGAGGGAGCATGGGCCCGCAATCTCGAGGACAGCATGAGAAAAACCATTTACCAATGGACTCACATGCGGGGTGATATGATCGTGAACCCCTGGTTTGAGTGTGAAAAAGTTATTCACAGTACCGATTTCGGGATTCTTGAAGATACTGAAATCGCAACTACTGATGCTGATAATGATATTGTTTCCAGGCATTTTAATATTCAAATCAGTGAACCTGAGGATATTGCAAAAATTAAAATACCGGTTATTACCCATAATGTAATGGCAACTGAGTACAGTTATCAGGCGATGAAGGAACTTTTCAGTGATATGATGCCGGTTAAACTGGTTGGACAGAGCCATATCTGGTTCACTCCCTGGGATTATCTGATCAGATGGTGGGGAATACAGGAAGCTATGCTGGATTTAATCCTGAGGCCGGAAATGGTTCATGAGGGTGTGGAACGTATGGTAGAAGCCTGGATGAAGGAGCTCGATCAGTTTGATGCTCAGAATCTTCTGGCCCTGGATTCCAATAATACAAGAATAGGATCCGGAGGATACGGCTATACAGTGGATCTGCCAGGTGTTGATTACGATCCGGATCATATCAAACCTCAAAATATGTGGGGTTGTTCCAATGCCCAGATATTTTCTGAAGTTTCTCCGGAAATGCACTGGGATTTTGCCATAGAGCATGACTTGAAATGGCTTGAGCGTTGGGGGCTGGTATATTATGGATGCTGTGAACCTCTGAGCGGAAAAATGGAACAACTGAGAAGAATACCGAACTTGAGAAAAATATCCTGCAGTCCATGGAACAATACGAAGAGGGCCATTGCCGAAATCAGGGATGAGTATGTTATCAGTCGAAAGCCCAATCCTGCAGTCTTCGCCTATGATGTATGGAATCCGGGAGAAGCCCGGAAACAAATTAGAGATTTTCTGGATGAAACTGAGGGTGCATGCCACGTTGAATTGATTATGAAAGATATTTCAACCGTTGCCCGTAAACCCCGGCGTTTGTGGGAATGGGCTGATATAGCCATGGAGGAAGCAGAGCGTACAGTCTCTTAGCTGACAGAGCGGGGCGGTGCGCAGGTTCCTCTTTTAACCAGTTGATGCTTCACTTTAAGAACGTGCAGATCTTCGGGTTTATGCTCCATGATATTCATGAGCATCTGGTAGATGATTTTCCCCATATAGCTGGTATTTATCCGCATGGTTGTAATCTGGGGGATGTGGGATTGTGAGTAATCCAGTACATCACCCGGAGCGATGATGGAAACATCCTCTGGTACACTGATATTCAATTCTGAAAGAACCTTGATTACTCTCATTGCAATATCGTCATCCAGACAGAAAATTCCTGTGGGTGACTTCCCCGGACTCTTACGGAATATTGCTGAAAGTTGTTTTTTCAGGCTGATTAAATCGTTTAATTCAAACCTTACAACCTGGTCGTTAGGAACTGGAATTCTGCTCTCTTCAATGGCTTTACGAAACCCGAAGAACCTGTCGTTCAGGAGAACAGGAAGATCCTGTCGTTCACATTCAACATAGGCCAGATTCTTATGTCCCAGATTTATCAGATGCATTGTGCCCTCGTAGGCGCATTGAATATCATCAACCAGCACCGAGTAGAATCTGTCTTGAAAGTGATTGTTCATAACCAGAATTGAGGGAATTGACATCTTTTCCAGTGTACTGAGAAACAATTCGTTGCCGTAATGCAGGGAAATAACAGCATCAATTTGAGGAATGGAAATTTTTTGAATTATTTCTTCCACTGGTGAGTTATGATGAATGGGAATCAGGATGGTATTCTTACCTTCTTTTTTCAGACTTCGTTCCAGTTCTTCTAAGATAGGCCGGATAAAGCCCCATATAAACGCCCAATCCTCATCGATACTGACAATTATTCCTATGGTGCCGTAGGTTTCAAATTGATTCACGGTGCTCATTTTTATTGTTTTTCGCCGGTATCCCAGCTCATCTGCTGTATCAAAAACCAGCTTTCGAACATTCTCAGAGATTCGTCCCTTCCCGGAGAGAACCATAGATACCGTTGTTATGGATACCCGGGCTTTAGCAGCAATATCTTTCAGTTTAGGTTTCATCCGCATTCACTTTTGGTAAAATATGATAAATATTTTACCACTCTGAAGCATATTGTCAATGGGAATAGGCAAATAATCGCAATAAACTGCAAAAATAGCGTAATTATAGGTTTAATTAATTAGATTTAACTTGACTATTGGAAAAATCGTGGTAAAATATTTAATCATTTTTACTAATGATTAAATAAGAATAAGAGGAGTACATAATGCTTCGATTCGGGCAGCTGATAGGATTAAAACCGGAAAGGTATGAGTCCTATAAAAAGTATCATGCAGCAATCTGGCCGGAGATAGCCGAAAAGATTTCTGAGGTTAATATACGCAACTATTCGATATTTCATCGTGATGGTTTGTTGTTCTCTTATTTTGAATATATCGGAAACGATTTTTCTGAGGATATGGCTAAAATGGCAGAAGATCCCAAAACCCTTGAATGGTGGGATATCACAAAGCCCATGCAGTCACCCCTTGAAGACCGTAAACCGGGTGAATGGTGGGCCGATATGGAAGAAGTTTTTCATCAGGATTAAGGAGAAATAATGAGCGAAAGGGATGTCGATAAACCCGCATTTGAAATGAGGCAGGTAAGCAAGGTTTATCCGGGTACTATTGCTGTTGATAAAGTTGATTTTGATGTTTTCCCCGGTGAGGTTCATGCCCTGATTGGTGAGAACGGCGCCGGTAAAACAACGTTGATGAGTATAATCTCAGGCTCTTTTGATGATTACACCGGAGATATCTTCATAAACGGTAATAAAGTGAGTCTGAGGTCTCCGGCCCAGGCCAAGAAGAACGGTATCGAGATGATATATCAGGACTTGTCTCTTGCCCTCCCCATCAGTGTTGCCGAGAATGTTCTTGTCGGACGCCTTCCGAGAAAAGGCATCTTTATTGATAAAGAAAAAATGGTGAGTGAAACTTTTGATAATCTATCAAAAGTGGGACTTGAACATATTGATCCCATGATACCTATTGAGGATATCAGTCAACATGAAGCTCAGCTTGTGGAAATCGCCAAGGCAATGGGGAACAATCCATCCATTCTTGTAATGGATGAACCAACATCAGCTCTTTCACAGGAAGAGGTTGAACGTCTCTTTGATATTATTGATAGTTTGAGAAAAATGGGGCTGGCGATTGTCTACATTTCTCACCATCTTCCTGAGATCTTTAAAATTGCAGACAGGGTTACGGTACTGCGGGACGGTCACCGTATCGATACCAAAAAAATCAACGATGTTACCCAGGAAGAGCTCGTTCAGATGATGGTTGGAAAATCTGTCACTGAGTTTTACCGTCATGATATCTTCTCTGGAGAAAAAGTCAGATTAAAAGTTGAGAAATTAACACGATACGGTTTCTTTCATGATGTGAGTTTTCATGCCTGTGAAGGTGAAATTCTCGGGATAGGCGGCCTCTCAGGTGCCGGGCGCAGTGAATTGGCACGTGTTCTGGTTGCTTTGGATAAACGGGATAAGGGGCGAATAGTACTCGACGGGAAGGAGATTAAATCCCGAAATATGGCCCAGGCTCTGGATGAGGGATTTGCCTACTTAAGTGAAAACCGCAAGACCGAGGGTCTGGCTACCCGCCTTAGTATCCGGGACAATATTCTGAGTGCCCTTGTTCCGAGATTGTCAAAAAACGGTGTATACGATAAGGAAAAAGGCGATCCTGTATTAATGAAGCTTATTGAAGAGCTTTCCATTTATCCACCAGATCCGAATAGAGAAGTTTCAAACCTTTCCGGGGGTAATCAGCAGAAAGTACTGATGGCGAAATGGATTGCAGTAGAGCCTAAAGTACTGATACTTGATGAACCAACACGGGGTGTTGATATCGGTGCGAAAGTTATTATTCACAATGCCATAGAAGCCCTGGCCAAAGAAGGGCGGACGATCATCTTGATTTCTTCTGATTTGCCGGAACTCGTATCTCTTTCACATAGGGTAATGATAATGAGGCAGGGGCATTTCATCAAGGAAATGCAGAAGGCTGAGTGTACGGAAGAGAGTGTTTTACTTGCGGCAAATGGGGAAGGGGTCTAGCCGATGTCAGAACTGGAACAGAAAAAAACGGACTTGCGGTCTGTTTCTCAAACTTGGTTTTCAAAAAAATTAAACGTGGCAGGAATTTACGGTATTGTAGCCCTGTTTATTCTCCTTGGTATTTTCCTCCAGCTGCTTGGTGTTATTAACAATTTTATGACTACATCAAACATGCTCAATATCGTTGATGCTGTTTCCATGCTGGGGATAGTGGCTCTGGGTTTGGCCTTTGTCACATACTCCGGTCATTTTGCAGATTTATCAATCCCTACAACCATGGCCCTTACCGGTATTGTCGCCGTTCAAATGCTTCAATTCGGTTTTTTTGCTGCAATTGTTTCAGCTTTTATCGTTGGGACAATAATCGGTCTGATTAACGCTTTTGCCATCGGGAAGCTGAAAGTTAACCCCGTTATATGGACTCTGGCTCTCAATTATATGACCCTGGGTGTAATTCGGGTTATCTGGGCCAATAAACAGATCTATCCGGATATGATCGCATCTTCAGAAAGAGCCGTAGAATTGTTTGACAATATCTACCGCCTTCGGTTTTTTAACAAGATTGCATTCCCCATGATTATGCTGATAGTTCTTTTCTTTCTGTTTCATTTTGTAATGAGTAAATCTAAGTTCGGGATTCAGCTTAAAATAACAGGTGCTGCAAAAAAATCTGCTGAGTACTCAGGTATTAATGTGGAGCGAGTAATCGGCGCCGCTTTTGTTATCAGCGCATTGACAGCAACTCTCGGCGGTTTAACCATTACATCTCTCTCCCGGGTTGGAGCCTGGTATAACGGAGCAGGATACGACTTCAAGGCCGTCACGGCAATTGTTATCGGTGGTATGACGCTGGCTGGTGGCCGAGGTTCCATCATAGGGGTTCTCGGTGGTGTCCTGGTTATCGGATTGATGAACAACCTGATGACCCTCCTGGGTGTCGGTACCTTTTCTCAGGACATGATTCGGGGAATTATATTCATAATAGTCGTGGGTATAAACGCTAAAACTCTAAGAACTATGGGGCGTGATGATGCATAATAAAATTATTAATAAGAAGTTACTGTCTCTCGGAGACAGGTACAGAATCTATGTTCTGCTTGTACTCGTCTTTGCTGTAATGACATTGTTCGCACCTCATTTTTTCAATGCATGGAACCTTACTTCCATAATGAAAACAGTGGCTATGAACGGGACTGTTGCCATAGGATTTACCATCATTCTTATAGTCGGGCAGCTGGATTTGTCTATCGGAACGATCATTACATTTGCTGCTGTTATTGGTTTGGGTTTGAAAGAAGCAGTGGGTTACGGAGTGAGTGTACCCCTGGCTATTATTGCCGGTGGCCTTATTGGTCTGATTAACGGTTTACTGGTTGCCAAGGTTAAAATCAATTCTTTCATCGTAACTCTCGGAATGCTGACGGCACTTCAGGGTGCTATATACACCATTACCGGCGGTAACACAATTGCGGTAACCGACGATCAGGCCTTTGCCATATCAGACTGGCTTCAGCATCAGATTGTTCCAACGCTCACACCCCGTGTCGTTATCGCCATCGTTCTTGTTATCAGCTTCAGTGTTTTTCTTCGTAGAACAAGAACCGGCCGTAATTTCTTTATGGTGGGGGGCAACAGTAAAACGGCCTGGCTGGCAGGTGTTGACAGTGACAAATACACCATCGTTGCTTTTGTCATCTCCGGTGTGATGGCCGCAATCGGCGGCATTCTATTCGCCATGGAAAGTGCTGCAGCCACTTTGAACCTGGGAACTAATTCACTCATGTATGTACTTTCAGCTACGATTATCGGTGGTACTTCAATGGCCGGTGGTAAAGGTGGTGTATTTCGGAGTTTTATCGCAGTTCTGACGTTGACTACACTGTATAACGGCATAGTTCTTCTGGGACTCGGGAATGAAGTTCAGATATTTATTTCAGGGGTAATTCTCGCTTCAGTAATATTTTATGAAGCATTTGTTGAATACAGACATGATAAGATTGTCGGTCAGAGAACGGAGCTTTTAAAAGAGCTGGAAATTGTTCGGTAAATCTGTGGGTAAACCTCTTTATGAGGTGAAAAATATATCCTAATTATTAACGGAGGGAGAAATGAAAAAATCA
>QNBK01000050.1 GCA_003644105.1 Spirochaetota bacterium
TATGGGCTACCGACCCAACGCCATTGCCCGTGGCCTGGTGAACCGGACAACCATGACCATCGGATTGATTATTCCCGATATTACCAGCCCCTTTTATCCCAGGGTTGCCCTGGGTATTGAAGATACGATGCTCAAAGCCGGGTATAATGTCTTTCTTTGTAATACCAACTGGAATCCCGAACGGGAGAAGGACTATCTTGATAATCTGATTCAAAAACAAGTGGACGGCCTGATTATCTCTTCCATTGCCCGGCATGCCGGGGATGTTGAATCTCTTATTCCTGAGGACATGCCTCTGGTTTATGTCTCCAGTTATCCTGAGGGCACCGCTCACAGCTACGTTCTGATTGACAACATTCGAGGGGCGGATATGGCTGTAACCCACCTGATTTCGAGAAAAAGAACCAAAATTGCCTTTATCGGAAGCGATCAGGAGATTCATTCTTTGGAAGACCGGCTCAGTGGTTATCGTATGGCCCTTCATCGAGTCGGCCTTGAGCCGAATGATTCCATGGTTGTGCTCGACAAGTTTCAGGAGCGCAGCGGTTATGAGATGATTAAGAATCTTCTAGATAGGGGGAATTCCCCTGATGGTGTGTTCGCGGAAAACGATCTTCTGGCCATGGGAGTGGTGCAGGGGATACAGGATGCCGGTTTACGGGTTCCTGAAGATATAGCAGTGATTGGGTTTGATGATATTTCTATTGCCTCCCACCCGGATATTCAGCTCTCCACCATACATCAGCCGAAGTACCGAATCGGTTCGTATGCGGCGGATATTCTCCTGAGGCAGCTTGGCCAGAATCCCGGAGAGAGGCATCCTGAGAGAATGTCGCTGCAGCCGGAACTGATTATTCGCGGGACTTCCTGATGATTTTATCTTTACAGAACTGGGTTTTCGGGTGTATGCTTCGTAAACGTTTGCAAAGGGGTGAGTCATGGTAATACATCAAAAAGAAGCTTACGGGAACGGCCTTAATATGGTTGTTCAAGATGCGGGGAAAGCCGGCGGGATGCTGCTGGATTTCGGAATACTGAAACTGTCCGAAGGTGAAGTCTGGAAAGATGAATCGAATAAAGAGCGGGCCCTGATGCTCGTTGGTGGAAAGGTTCGCTTTGAATGGGGTCGAGAATCCCGTGAGGCCTCCCGCTCATCATGCTTCGATGAAAACCCTGAAGCCCTTCAGCTGCCCTCAGGATTATCCGTAAAAATCACCGCAGGAGAGGGAGGAGCCGAACTCTGCTATGAGGCCTGCATCAACGACAAAGACTTTCCGGCTGTGTACTACGGTAAAGAGGATATAAGGAACGATATTTTCGGCGCCGGGGTTCTCAACGAAGCTTCCATAAGGACAGTCAGGACAGTGTTTGACGGGGAAAATGCGAAGTTCTCCAATATGGTGATGGGGGAAGTCATCAACCATCCGGGGAAGTGGTCGAGCTATCCTCCCCATGATCATCCCCACCCTGAGATTTATCATTACCGGATGTTTCCCGAACAGGGTTTCGGAGTTTCACTTCTGGATTATGAGGCTCACACGGTGAGAAATCGGAGCACATGCCTCATCAGCCCGGATAAAACCCATTCACAGGTGGCCGGGGCCGGTTATGCCATGTACTACATCTGGATGATTCCCCATCTTCCCGAAGACCGATGGCTCCCCTCAACGCGGTATTTCAGAGAAGAGCACAAATGGATGCTGGAGAAGAATGTGAAGATCTGGCCTGAACGGGCCTACGAGGAGGCAAAATGAGCACACTGCGTTTAACCATGTCCCAGGCACTGGTGAAGTTCCTGGACAATCAATACCTGGAAATTGATGGTGAAGAAATCAAATTCGTTGAAGGTGTCTTCGGTATCTTCGGCCATGGCTGTGTGGTGGGAATCGGAGAAGCCCTGCAGGAGCCGGATCACAGCCTGAAGTTCTATCAGGGACACAGCGAGCAGGGGATGGGCCATGCGGCTATCGCCTTTGCCAAGCAGAACAACCGGAAGAAAATCCTTGCGGTAACCAGCTCCATCGGCCCCGGAGCTCTGAACATGGTAACCGCAGCGGGAACTGCCACGGCCAATCACATTCCGGTGCTCTTCCTCCCCGGGGATGTCTTCGCCTGCCGGCAGCCGGATCCGGTACTGCAGCAGATTGAGATTCCTCACGACTATACCAATACCGCCAACGATGCTTTCCGGGCGGTCTGCCGCTACTGGGACCGTATTGTTCGTCCCGAGCAGGTGATGAGTGCCGCCCTGAATGCCATGCGGGTTCTTACCGATCCGGCGGATACCGGGGCGGTCTGTCTGGCCCTGCCCCAGGATGTTCAGGCTGAGGCCTATGATTATCCTGATGATTTTTTTGCGAAGCGGGTTCACCGTCCCGGCCGCCGGCCCCTGTCACCCGGGGACGCCGAAAGGGCTGCCGAGCTGATAAAGAGAAAGAAAAAGCCCATGATTATCTGCGGCGGCGGGGTAAGGTATTCTGCTGCAGGAGAAGAGCTGGCGAAGTTTGCTTCGGATTTTGATATTCCTTTTGCTGAAACCCAGGCTGGTAAAGGGGTTCTGCTCTGGGACAACCCCCTGAACCTCGGAGGGATCGGGGTGACAGGAACCAGCGCCGCCAATGAAATCGCCCACGATACGGATCTGGTGATTGCCCTGGGCACCCGGCTGAATGACTTCACCACAGCATCGAAGTGGGATTTCCACAACCCGGAAGTGGAGCTGCTCTCCATCAATGTCAGTGCTTTCGATGCCTATAAGATGAACGGAATGCCCCTGGTCGGGGATGCGAAACTCGGTCTGGCGGATATCCGGAAAGAGCTCGGTAATTCGGGCTATAAAGCCGGCTGGGGTTCTCAGGTGAAAGATGCCATTGAAGTGTGGACGGCGGAGAATACCCGGCTTTACACCCTGGATGATAAAGAGGCCGGATTCGCCCAGACCAAGGTGATGGGGCTGATGAACGAAGGGGGTATCCCCGAAGATGCCATCGTTGTGGCGGCTTCAGGTTCCCTGCCATCGGATATGCAGAGACTCTGGCGGACCCGGGTTCGGGAAACCTACCATCTGGAATACGCCTTCAGCTGCATGGGTTATGAGATTGCCGGTGCCCTGGGGGCGAAAATTGCCTGTCCTGAAAAAGAGGTGTACTGCATCCTGGGGGATGGGAGTTTCTGGATGCTGAACTCGGAGATGTTCACCGCGGTGCAGGAGGGGCTGAAGATCAACATCATCCTCATCGACAACAACGGCTTTCACTGTATAGACAACCTTCAGGCCTCTCAGGGTATTCCCCATTTCGGCTGCGAGTTCCGTTACCGTAACCCGGAAACAGGCCAGTTGGATGGTGAGTATATTCCCGTCGATTATGCCGCCATGGTAAAAGCTGTGGGGTTTGACAGTTACAGGGCTGAAAACTCAGGGGAGTTCTCCGCGGCTCTGGAAGAGGCCCGGGCTGCTGAAAAACCGGTGCTGATCGACTGCAAGACAGCCCGGAAATCCATGACTGGAGACTACGGTGCCTGGTGGCGGGTGGGCACCCCCGAGGTCTCCAGAAAACCCGCCGTGGTGAAAGCCAGTAAAGAAAACAGAAAGAACGCCGCCAAGGCGAAGCAGTACTAGGGGTGGGTATGCTGAATAAAGAGAATATCAGACTGGGTATCGCGCCCATCGGCTGGACCAACGACGACATCCCCGAACTCGGGGGAGAGAATACCTTCCAGCAGTGCATCAGTGAAATGGCTCTGGCCGGCTTCACCGGGAGTGAGGTGGGGAGCAAGTACCCTGCAGACCCACAGGAACTTAAAAAAGCTCTGGACCTCCGGGGGCTTGTTATCTGCAACCAGTGGTTCAGCGCCTTTACAGCCTCCCGGCCCATGGCCGAGGTGGAGAAGGAGTTCCGGGATCAGATGGATTTCCTGAGGGTGGTGGGGTCTGATGTGATCGGACCTTCGGAACAGACCCGTTCCTCCCAGGGGAACCTTGATATCGGGGTGGCTGCCGGGAAAGCCGAACTCTCCGGGGAAGAATGGAAAAAGATGACAACCGGTTTCAACCGTCTGGGCCGGACCGCGAAGGATGAGGGGTTCAAGCTTTGTTTCCATCATCACATGGGCACCGGTGTTCAGACCCCGGTTGAAACCGAACGATTTCTGAACGATACAGATCCCTCCCTTGTGTACCTCACCTTTGACTCGGGGCACTTCGCCTACACAGGAGCGGACCCGGTGGCCGAACTGAAAAAGTTCATCTCCAGGGTGGGGCATGTACACCTTAAAGATGTCCGTCCGGACATCCGGAAGATGGCCGTCAGAGAGGATTGGCCGTTCATGAAGGCCGTCCGGGAGGGTGTGTTCACCGTACCCGGGGATGGATCGGTGGATTTTCCTTCCATCTTCAAACTGCTTGGAGAAGCGGACTACCGGGGATGGATGGTGGTGGAAGCCGAACAGGATCCTGCAAAAGCCAACCCATTTGAATACGCCCTCAAGGCCAGAGACTACATCCGGGAGCAGACCGGACTTTAATGGAGATAAAATGGAGCAGAACTTATGAGTAAGACATTGAGAATAGGAATTATCGGCGGCGGGCGCATAGGCAAGGTGCACGGGGCCAACCTCACCACCCGGGTGGCCGGAGTGAAAGTGAAGGTTCTGGCAGACCCCTATGCCGATGAGAAGCTGGAGTCGTGGGCTGCCGGGCAGGGAATCAACAGGGTGATAAAGGACTACAAAGAGATACTGGCCGATCCGGATATTGATGCGGTTCTCATCTGTTCCCCCACCGACACCCATGCGGCCATCAGTCAGGAAACGGCCCGGGCGGGGAAGCACGTGTTCTGTGAGAAACCTCTGGACCAGGATCCCGATGTCATCCGGGAGACACTGAAGGTGGTGAAAGAGGCAGGGGTGGTCTTTCAGATCGGTTTCAACCGGCGTTTTGACCATAATTTCCGGGGCCTGCGGGATAAAGTCGCCGACGGTTCAGTGGGGGATGTTCATCTGCTGCGGATCACTTCCCGGGATCCTGAACCGCCACCGGCATCCTATGTCCGGGTATCCGGCGGTCTGTTCCTGGACATGGCCATTCACGACTTTGATATGGCCCGTTTTCTCACCGGGAGTGAGGTGGTGAAGGTGCATGCGGCAGGGGCTGTTCTTGTTGACCCCGCCATCGGCCGGGAAGGGGATATTGATACCGCCATTACAACTCTCTGGTTCGAAAACGGAGCTCTGGGGGTAATTGATAATTCCCGTAAGGCCGTGTACGGCTACGATCAACGGGCTGAGGTGTTCGGCAGTAAGGGCTGTGCCGAGAGTTCCAATGATACTCCTTCCACTGTTGCCTTCAGCGATGCCGAAGGGGTGAAGTCGGAGAAGCCGTTGTTTTTCTTTCTGGAACGCTACGCCGAATCCTTTGCCGAAGAGCTTCGGGATTTTGTGAAGGCTGTGAATGAAGGGGCCGATGTTCCCGGCCGGGATGCGGCGTTGAACTCGGTACTTATTGCCCTTGCAGCAAAGAAATCTCTGGAAACCGGCGGGCCGGTGGAAGTGGAGCGAATGACATGAAATCGGCGGCTCCTGTAAAAATCGGAATTGTCGGTCTGGGACGCCTGGGGAAACGCCATGCGGCGAATCTCCGATATCAGGTTCCCGGGGGACAGCTGGCTGCGGCCTGTTCCATTGCCCCCGAAGAACTGTCCTGGGCGGAAGAGGAGTTGGGTATTACAGAGCTTTATTCAGATTATGATGAGATGCTGAATAAGGCGGATCTGGACGCCGTCTTTCTGGTGACATCCTCAGCTATGCATGCCGCCCAGGCAATCAAGGCCCTTGACAGGGGGCTACACGTATTCACCGAGAAACCCATGGGGGTGAATGTGGATGAATGCCGTCAGGTTGAACAGGCGGCTGCCCGGAACGGGGAGAAGGTATTCTTTGTCGGGTTCGTCCGGCGTTATGATCCGAGTTACGCCTATGCGAAAAAACTCATTGAAGAAGAGGTGATCGGCGAACCTTTCATGGTGAGGTCTCAAACGGTGGATCTGGATGAATATGCTGATTTCCAGGTGGAATTTGTCCCCGCCTCCGGTGGCATCTTTCTGGATATGAATGTCCACGATATCGATCTGGCCCGCTGGTTCCTGGGTTCCGAGGTGAAAACCGTGTATGCCCGGGGGGGGAGCTACGTTCACAAGGCTTTCGAGGATGTGAACGATGCGGATAATACCGTTGTTCTTGCCGGATTTGAAGATGGAAAGATGGCGGTTATATCGGCCAGCCGGACCGCCTTTCATGGGCATGATACCCATACGGAGATTTCAGGTTCCAGAGGTATACTGAAAATCGGGATGACTCCGGCGAAGAACCGGGTGGAAGTCTTTGATGCCTACGGTGCCCGGCAGGACTGTGTGAAGGATTTTTTTGAACGCTTTTCAGAAGGTTTTCTGAATGAGGCCCGGGAATTTGTGAACTGCATCAGGGAAGGGCGTAAACCCGGGGTGTCGGCAAATGATGGGACAAAAGCCACGGAAGTGGGCTTTGCCATGACGGACTCTTTTCGGCAGGGTAAAGAGATAAGCATTTAGTTTTCTTGCAGTTGTAAACGTAGGGAGAAGAATAATTTTGAGTCTGAAAGCTGTGTTTTTTGATTTTGGCGGTACTATCGATCACTACCCGGAAATAAGGGAAGATGGCCTGATTGCGGCGGGGAAAATTATGTCTCTGTTGAATGATATAGGTATTAATGTAGCGGATAAGTATTCAGCCTCTGATTTCTTTGATCAACTTCTCAGGCGCCTTGCCGTCTATAAAACCTGGAAAAAGGAAACCCTGATAGAGCTTCCAACCCAACGGGTCTGGAAAGAATACATTCTTTTTGACGAACCGGATAAGGATAATCTTGACGCTGAAACAGCTGAAGAGTTAACGTTCCTGGTAGAAACCGGGAGGTACACCCGGTATGTCCGACCGGAAATGAAGGTAGTGATGGAGGAGCTTGTTAAAACGAAGTTGAAATTCGGGATTATCAGCAATGTTGTGAGTCTTACTCAGGTTCCCAGGAATCTTGTGGACTACGGCCTTGAAAGCTACTTTTCAAAAATAATCCTGTCTTCGGGATTCGGGAAAGTGAAGCCGGACCCGGGAATTTTTCATCATGCATCCGATGCCTATGGATATAAACCAGAAGAGTGTATTTATGTAGGAAATAGTCCGTCAAAGGATATTTACGGTGCTAAAAACGCCGGTTTCATGGCTGCAATTCAAATCGAGTACGTGGATGATTCTGATGATACAACAGACACGGGAGTGGATCCCGATTTTTACATCAGATCGATGAAAGAGCTTCCTCCGATAATTCATTCTTACATGTGATTATGGTTGAATTCAATATTGAAATACTCTTCAGGATACTGGTTCCTGCGTCTTTTTCATGAGCGAAACGATCGGTAGCCAATTCAAGGTTGTAAATATCATTATATGAAACTTTTTCAAGGAGTTTGACATTTTCAGCAAGGGGGATTCTCCCTTGAGTCAGGGGCCAATGTGTCTGACCTTTTAAGTTCAGATCGTGAATATGTGTGTGATTCACCTCTGCCAGGAAAGATTGTCCAGGGTATTGAGATAATTTCCCCTGGTTCACATTTGATTGGGTATGGCCCATGTCCCAATTTACACCGAGTCGTGGATTATTCACTTTGCGATGTATCTCCATTATACCATCGTATGTCGTACCTGGATCGAATAATCCTTTGTTGCGTTGTATCTCAAGGGAGAACCGAACCTGGATTCCTTCCTTATCCGTCATTTCCAACAGGTCGTTTATAAGACAGACAGATAATTCTTTTGACCTTTCCATGTCATTATCAGGTGAAAGGACAGGGTGCAGGGTAATCACTGTATTCTTGATTTTCTCAGGAATATGGGACAGGAGAATAGGATACCAGGGGAATATGTCAAATAGTTCATGGCCGATATCCTTGTAGTTGATATCTCCGTGAACAGTGGCATTGAATGAGGTCTCTGAGATCGCTTTTGCCGCGCTGTGAATGGTTTTTTTATTCTCGACTTCATCGAAATGACGGAATTCAATTGATGTTACCGGTTCCTTTTCAAGTAGTTCGAGAAAATCCCGAGAGTTACCAAAAAAATCAGTCCATTTATTGGAACATCGTCCGGCAGGATTGTTTGCCAGATAGGTCCATGCCAGAGATAATCCGAGTTTTACCATTATTCTGATACCTGATTGATGAATTTTTTTGTTGTTCTGACTGAGTCAATACTGCCTGCCAGGATGAGCTCTCTTGTCAGTTCTCTATTGGTTAATGCCTTATATGAAATGGAGTCACCGTTTGAATAAACCAGAATAAGCCCCAGTGCGTTCAACACAGCATGCGCAGCTGCTATATCCCAGATATGAAGAGGGGTAATCAGGGTACATGTCACTCTCTGATACATTGTGATTGCGAGTATGTTGAGAACGGCGCAACCGGCGTATTTTGTTTTTCCCGGGTAATGCCGTATATTAACGCTCTTATGAAGAGAAGAGCTGATCATGACTTGTGATTGTTCCGGTAGAAGTTCTGAACTCATATCGAGAAAAATCGATTCTCCGTTAATTGTCGGATGTTGCCCCGGTTCGATTACGACGAGTGTCTCATCGGAAGTGGGCGTGCTCCAGCGGGGGGCATAGATTATACCGCCAATCGGCGTGAGCTGGGAATTGAGCAATCCAATGGCGATACACCAGCCGGGTAGGCCCTGGGAGTACGAATCGGTTCCATCAATCGGATCTACCGTAAAAGTGTATTTCCGGTCGGGCTTGAATACCGAATCTTCCTCTTCGGAAATGATATTCGCATCCGGAAAATGCTCTCTAATTGTCTGGCACAGCAATGAGTTCAGCTCGGTATCGATATGTGTAAGGATGCTTCCATCTTTCTTATAACTGTGAGAGACACCCTTCTGGCTTGATTTTGCCTTCTCTCCGGCTTTCAGTACAGTCGGTAATAGTATACTCAGAATATTTACCATACTTATTGATATAAAGGAATATTTTCACTATGTCAACTAATGAAAGAAAGTTTGCAATCAGTTGTGTCAATATACCTCACGATTCATCTCATATGGAATCAAAAAAAATTATTTCACGCTTAGTAATATATGAAAAGTACTTTTCATATATCGTTGACATCTGATCCGGTTAAAGATCATAATAACTCAGAATCCAAGTAAGGATGTAAGTATGATAACGTCTTCTGATAGTTATAATCGTATCCTCGAGAGTTATGATACGCTGCCAAAGCAACAGAAAAAAATTGCTGACTATATCATCAGACATTACGATGAAGTGATTTTCTTTTCGATAACAAAACTCGCTGCTGTACTTGAAGTCAGTGAGGCGACTATTGTCAGGTTCGCTCAGAATCTTGGTCATAAAGGATATCCGGAACTCAAGGAAAGCCTCACCAATTACTATAGAGAGTACCTGACACCCGGGGAGCGCATGAAGCGTTCCATCAAGGAACTTCCGGACGACCCATTAAAGTATGAGGCTCATGTCAATAAAGAGATAAGCCTTCTGGAGCAATCAGTAGGAGCTATTGATAACAAGTCCTTTATCAAAGCAATAAACCAGATTGTCAAAGCTGATCGTCTGTTTATATTCGGGAATGGTGGAAATGAATGTCTGGCCAACCATCTGGCCTTTCGGTTGTCACGTTTTAAGATGAAGGCTTATCAGCATTCAGTTTCTGGAAAGAATGTGATAGAGAGACTTATTCATATCGAAAAGAAAGATCTGGTTATCGTTTACCATTTCTACAAACCGACAATTGATTTCAGGATACTGATGGATGTCTGTCGGGATAAAGGTGTTCCCGTGTTATTGATTACAGACAGTTTGATTCCCCCCATGATTAAGGGAGCAGGAATTATCCTGATGTCGCTAAGGGGCTCTTTAGGAACCTTTCATTCGCAGGTTGTTCCAATGGCAATTAATAATGCCCTCATCAATGGTGTTTCGAGCAAACTGGGAGATAAAGCGGTTAACGCACTTGAGGAACTTACAGATTTGAGACGGAAGCACTATTTCAGCAGTATGAACTTGTCTGAAGATTATGAGTAACAAATCCATCAAACTCGGTGCGGTTTGTTATGAGGAATACCCATACGGTTATCTTGAGTTTCTGGATCTGGCAAAAAGCCTGAAGCTGTCATGGGTTGAGTTTAAATTTGAAAAACCGCTTGCGTTCCGAAGCTCATCGAGGCAATACGGAAGAATCAGAAACCTGGCTGAATCATATGGCATCGGTCTTTCCATGCATACATCTTTTGTCGGTCTGAATATCGCATCATTGGAGTCAGAAGTAAGAGAGGCCTCTATACTGGGTGTCGAGGAGTCCCTCTGTGCGGCAGCTGAGATGGGGATAAACCTTGCGACAATACATGCCGGTTCTCTTCCTTTACAAGACTATTCAGAATCGAATTGGGAAGATTCGAAGCTTTTCAATATCGAGAGTATCAATAGACTTCTGTTGTATGCCCGGGGAAAGGACGTTAACCTCTGTCTTGAAAATGGTAACGCGTTCAAGAAATCACAACTCAAGCATGGATTGCACCCCGGCAGTCTGAGAGAAATTGCTGATTCTGTTGATGGCGATCTCTACTATACGGTTGACTTCGGTCATGGGCTCTATTTAAGCCGGGATCCATCCTATCTTGTTTCTGAGCTGGGAATTGATAGGGTTAAGCTTTCTCACTTGCACAGTAATTCAGGTCTTGAAGATTCTCACAGTTCCTTAAGAAGTGGGATTCTTTCACTGGAAGCCATATTGAATAGATCGGTTGTGGAAGGTTGGGATATACCTTTATCCATCGAAATGAAAAATGAAAATGACCTCAGAGAATCTGTTGAATGTGTGTATGAGTTAATTAACACGATAAGGCATTAATATAATGGGAATTTTTAAGGCAAATGATATTCGGGGAATTTACCCGGAAGAGCTCGATGGGGAGCGAATCCGGAGAATCGGTTATAATCTGCCGGCCGTCCTGAAGGCCGAAAAGATTCTTGTCGGGAGGGATGCAAGAAATTCTTCTGATGAAATCTTTGATGTACTTTCACAAGGTATAAGAGATGCCGGTGCGAATGTTGTGGATATCGGTGTCTGTGATACGCCTGCCGTATATTTTGCCACGGTTCATTACGGGTTTTCAGGAAGTGTGATGATTACGGCGTCCCACAATCCACCCGAATACAATGGCCTGAAGATTTCAGGTAAATCGGCAGTTCCGGTCGGGCCTGATACCGGTCTGAAGGAGATTGAAACGCTGATAACCGAACCCCTGGCAATCATGAAAAAAAGGGGCAAAGTCGAATCGTTGAATATCGAGGATGACTACTCTGCCCATGTCCATCGATTTCTCGGGAGATCGAGTCGTCTGAAGGTTGTTATGGATTGTGGAAATGGTGCTGCTTCAATATTCATTCATGATATTTTTGATGATTATTTTTTCGATAGTTGTTTCCTTTTTGATACCCCGGATGGTGACTTTCCCAATCATGGACCGAATCCTTTGGATAAAGGGAGTTGGGTAGAGATACATGAGGCCATATTGGAGAGGAATGCCGACATTGGTATTCTCTTCGATGGAGACGCCGATCGGGTAATTTTCTTTGATGAAACCGGCAATTTTATCTCTCCTGACATCATTACGGCGTTGATCGGGCAGCATTACTATGGCCGGAAGAAATCGGATAAGCCCATGTTTTATGATATCCGATCATCAAAATCGGTAAGCGAATATATTTCTTCCCTTGGAGGAACATCGTCTGCATGTGTCACCGGACATGCGAATATCAAGAAACTTCTGAAGAGTGAAAATGGTCTCTATGCCGGTGAGCTTTCGGGGCATTATTATTTCAGTGAAAATTTCTATTGCGATTCAGGTTTCATAGCTGCAGCTATTGTATGCGATGTTCTTGAGGGCTTTCACTTGCCGCTCTCACAAATTGTACAACGGATCAATCCATACTCGTTTTCCGGAGAGAAGAATTTCTCAGTCAGAAGTACGGAGTTTGTTCTCGAGAAAGTGAAGAGTCAATATTCGGATGGTGATATTAACGAGATGGATGGAATCCGTATCGATTATAAGGATTGGTGGTTCAATCTGAGACCGTCAGGGGCTGAACCCCTTCTTCGATTAGTTGTTGAGGCTGATACAATCGCTTTAATGGAAGAAAAAGTAGGCGAAGTCTCCGGTTTCATTTCTTCTATAGAAGATTAAGCCGAAAAAAGAAAAGTTGTTTCCCTGCACGCACAATATGAAAAATAATTTTCTTTACGGACCAATTTTGTTGTGATATTCTCCGGAAATGAGGTGTCATTATGAAGAAAATTCTTGGCATGATTTATTTAGCCCTGATTGTTCTCGTTCCGATGTTATTTGCCGAGGGCAACAGCGAGAAGTCGTCCATGTCACAAGCCGAATGGGAAGAGTGGGCCCAATTGGGCGAACACAGGCCGATTGAGGATGACTGGGGAGCTATTGAAAAGGCTGCTCTTGAGGAAGAAGGCCCACTGGTGGTCTATTCCCTTTCATCACGGGTTTTTGAGTTCGGACGGACATTTTACAAGAAGTACGGTATTAAAGTTGAAGCCCATGATATCACGACTCCTTCGTTACTTGAGAAAATATTTCGGGAACAGGAAGCCGGTTTATTCAATGCGGATGTCATTCTCGTAGACGATATCCCGACTGTATATAACGAATATTATCAGGAAGGACGAATGTATAATTTCGTCCCGACAAACCTGAAGTCCGTTATTATTGATGAAGCCAAGACAGCACCCCTGGCAATTCATCATTACGGAGCCCGGGGAATTGCATATAACAGTGAATTCTATGATGAGGCTCCAATAGACTCCTGGTGGGACTTAACCCGGCCGGAGTGGAAGGGCAAGATAATAATGAAGGACCCATTGAATTCCGGAGCTGAATTCAACACCTTCGCTACCTTCATACAGCACTATGTCGACATGGAAGAAGCTTATCAGGATGAGTTCGGAGTTGAACTGATAAAGAGCGACGAGGTACCGAACGCCGGATATGAGTTTCTGAAGAGGCTTATGGAAAACGATCTTATCCTCATGTCCGATTCCGGTACTGTTATGAAGGCCGTCGCTGCTTCGGGGCAGTCAGATCCCCCGTTGGGTATATTGGGCTTTTCGAAGCTTCGTACCATAAAGGAAGAGCGGTTGAGTGCCAAATTTGTGGAGGATCTCTCGCCGGTTACCGGTTTCCGGACCACCACCATAATGGCAATCGGGGTCTTTTCCCAAATGCCAAACACAGCGAAGTTGATGATTAAATGGATGTACGGGGATGATAATCCTGATGAAACCCTGGCAGGATACAAACCGTATCATGTAATTGGAAACTGGTCAGTCAGGTCCGATATACCGGAACCGGAGGGGCAGCGCCCCGTCGACGAAATGAATTTCTATGTTGAGGATGCCGAATGGCTCTACAACAACGCAATCAAGGTACGTGATTTCTGGCTTGAAAATCAGTGAATGAAATATAAGTTGCAAAAAACATCAGAATGCAACATTATTTTCTGTACATCGGGTAAATTGAGTGTTAACCTGA
>QNBK01000051.1 GCA_003644105.1 Spirochaetota bacterium
GTCAGGATGAAGAACAAAGCGGCGGTTATCCGCCGGTGGGTTGAGCTCATGCTGTGTATATCGGCGGTTGGAGGAATGTTCTGAATGGTTGGGATTTGAAAGATGACCTCTTTCGCGCTGCGGGTGAACTTCCCCCGAAAAGGATAAGGCTTTCTTCGAGAGTTGAGGAGGGAGGCGCCTCAGCCCGATTCAGGGCGCCCTCTTTCCCCCGCCCCTCCCGGCATTTCGGCATTTCCATTGAAATCCTGCCTGAAATCTGGCGTCCCGCCGGCACCCGCCGGGGATTTCCACCTGGCCCTCTTCACCTCCCTCCCTGCCACATGGTTCGCTCAGGATTCTGCCGGGAACCCCCTTCCCCCGCCCTGGAGGGAACTTTGGAGTTTCGGTAGCGATCATATCTGGAGCTGCCGTATTTTCAGGGCCGCTGATTTTCCCGGGGAGGATGCCTTCTCGGCAATCATCCCCTACAGGCCCTGCAGGTTCAGCGCCAGGGTGCTTCCTCAATCACAATATCGATAAGATCGTCAATTCTCGTAACATCTCTGCGTTCCAGCAGCCAGCGGCTTCCGATACGGAGAGCCATGCGTTCGATTTCAGCCCTTTTCTTGTTATCCTCAATACTTGAGATATCCCAGACAGTGACAATGCCCATCATCCGCCGGAGAAACTTGATTCCCCCGTGGCCGGCTACATCCTGAAGTATCTTCAATATGTAATCCCGCCGAAACCCGGCAAAAGCTTTCTCGCCCCCGGGATAATCCCAATAGGCGTCGGGAACCAGGTCTCCCTTATTATTCTCAACCCACAGAGCTTCAAATTTTTCGGCAAACAGACACCATATATCCCGGATCATATCAAGAAGATATTTCTGGTAATCGGCTCGTTCTTTCTTATCGGGGGTATGAGCAAAATGGGAGAGGTAATTGAGAACCAGGTTCTGCAGCAATGCGGCGACATCGTAGGCCATGGGGCCGAAGAAGGAGAACTCAGGGTCGATTACCCGGGTATCCTCTTCGTTGAGCATGATGCTGCCGGTGTGAAGGTCGCTGTGAATCAGGGCCTCGGCATGAGTCATGTAGGCGATTTTCATTTCGATGATGGCCAGCTTTATTTCACTGTTGGATCGGATAGCCTGAACCTCGGCATCAATCAGAGGGTTCCATTTGTTCTCTTCGGACTCCATATAGGGGTTTGTATAAACAAAGTCTTCCTGAATTTCGCAGAGCTGAGGATTGATGAAGGATTTCTGCATTTCCTTCTTTTCCACACCGTTTAAATGCATATCAGAGGTGAAAAAGAGGGTACGGGCCAGGAAGGTGGAGATATGTTCGGGAAAATCAGGAAAACGGCGGCGCTCCACAAGGGGCTTGCGCATCACTTCATGTTCTCCAAGATATTCCATTACAACAACCGACATCTCTTCATCATGATCGTAAACCTCCGGGGCCAGGCCCGGGGCCAGTTCGTTGTGCTTCAGCAGGGCCTGGGTTTCAAAACGCATTCGTTCCCGGGTAAGAGGCCAGGATTCACCTGCCACCTTCAGATAGGTTAATGCCTGTTTAACGATGATGGCCCGGCCGGATTCATTCTCGGCTTCCCTGACGATAAAAACCTGATTCAGATTTCCATCCCCGATTTCATCGGCGTTGAGGTTTCCTTTCCTGTCAATAACGGAATCCAGGGCTTCCCGGCTGCGCACATATTCAAGGACGCTCTCGTTGTTCAGGGCAAAATAAGCCATGATTCAAACTCCTTTTTCGGGGTACAAACCCAGAACGCCCTTTGCAGAAGCATCACAGATTCCCCGCTCGGTAATCAGTCCGGTAACAAGCCGGGCCGGAGTAACATCGAAGGCGTAATTTACCCCCGGGCTGTTATCCGGCGCCAGCTGAACGGTAACAATTTCACCCTTGTAAAGCCCGTTGATCGTCCTTACTTCTGCGGCATCCCGCTGTTCAATGGGAATTTCGGCAACGCCGTCTTTCATTTCCCAGTCAAAGGTGGATGAGGGAAGAGCTACGTAGAACGGAACTCCGTTATCCCTGGCAGCCAGAGCTTTCAGATATGTACCGATTTTATTTCCCACATCGCCTGTATACGTGGTGCGGTCTGTACCGGTAATTACCATATCCACCATTCCATGCTGCATCAGGTGTCCACCCGCATTGTCAGCAATAATTGAATGGGGCACTCCGTGTTCTCCCAGTTCCCATGCTGTTAATCTGGCCCCCTGATTCCGTGGCCGGGTTTCATCAACCCAGACATGAACTTTGATTCCCCTGTTGTAGGCCTCGTATATCGGTGCGGTAGCTGTACCGTAATCCACAAAGGCCAGCCATCCGGCATTGCAGTGTGTAAGGATGTTAACCGTTTCACCCTTTTTACGATTACTTATCTCTTCAATAACCTCACTGCCGTACTCACCGATACGACGGCAGAACTCGGCGTCTTCATCGGCAATAATTACGGCTGTTTTGAAAGCCGTCTGAATACGGGATTCAACATCGCCTCCTGCAGCGGAAACCGTTTCCATCTGACGGTCGACGGCCCAGGCCAGGTTAACAGCTGTCGGGCGAGTGGCTTTCAAAGTTTTACCGGATTCTTCCAGGAACAGCATAAAAGATTCCACAGAGTTTTTCGGGGCATTCATTGCGGCGAGGTATATTCCATATCCGGCGCATGCACCGATCAGCCCGGCACCCCTGGCGTGCATATCTTTGATAGCCGCGGCCATTTCTTCGACGGTACTCAAATCTTCGATAATGAATTTATGGGGTAGATGACGCTGGTCTATTATCTGAACAATCGCAGGGTTATCTTTTTTAACCCAGATTGTCCGGTAGTGTGTACCATGCACATTCATAAAGTGAAATTCTCCTGGATCATTTTTTTGGCTTTACGCTATCTCGAATAATCAGTTCTCCGCCTATCAATACCTTTACCGGTGGCGCATTGGTATCGCCGTGTATCCTGTTATGAATCAGCCGGATAGCAGTCTTGCCGATTTCATGTTTTGATACCTTTATTGTAGTTAATGGCGGATTCATAATCGAAGACAGGGGAAGATTATCGAATCCGATGATAGAAATATCATCAGGAACGCTGATATTGAACTCGTTTAAGGCTTTTATCACGCCGTAGGCCATTATATCGTTGGAAGATACCAGACTGTCAGGAAGGGGTGGATTGGTATTTAAATATTCCTTCATATCTTCGTAGGCACCGTTAAAGGTTGAATCTACAGTGATAATGCTTTCTGAGTCGATTTTAAGATTCAGAAACTTCGTTATACCCTTGAATGCTTCAAACCTTAAACGGAAATTCCCTGTTTTAACATTGGAACGCAGAAAACCGATATTCTTATATCCCTGCTGAACAAAATAGTTTACCATTTTGAAGATACCGTCGATGTTGTTCATGTCAACAAAATCAAATTGAAGGTAATCCTGAAAAGTATCAATAAATACAATGGGAATATCTAATGCTTCAAAGGCCGTGAAGTCTTCTACTGAGAGCTCGGTTCCCAGAACGATAATCCCCTGATATTTAATACCCGAAATGGATTCAATAACCTTTGGAACTGATATGGCTCGAAATGAGTTTATTATCATGTTATACCCAAAAGTTGTGGAACCTTCACTCAGGCCGTCGATGTAGTCGGCAATGAAGACATCATGATCCCTGTTTACCGTATGACCGTGCCGGGCAATTCTCAGGAAGAGTATGGTCCCGTTGCTTGAAGGATTTGTCAGGTTCTGAATCTTGTTCTGTTGGTATTTCAGGTCTTTTGCGATTTGAAGTATTCGGCTTCGATTCTCCTCGCTGACACCTTTTTTTCCGCTCAAAGCCAGAGAAACGGCTGCGGATGACACATTAGCGGCTTTGGCTATGTCAGCAATTTTCGTTGCCATTGGAAAAACTCCTGATGATTTAGAACAGCGCCAGTATATCTGCATGTTGAAGAACTGTCAAATTGATAAAAGAGTTAAGTAAAAACTAAATAATATCACATAATCAACTTAATGTGATTATGTGTTTTAAGCGATTAATAGCTGTTTAGCGGCTAATCAGTCGGATTATGCTGTCCATTATTAAATTAATTTTGTTGACAACGGCATAAGCTTATGATATACCAATTTCTGCAAGTAAAATATTTTAGGAGGCTTTTTAATGAAGAAGTTCTTGCTGCTCGTACTGGTTCTGGCAACAATGCTCGGTACCTTTGCCTTTGCAAACGGTTCAAAAGATGCTGCGTCGAGTGCAGATGAGGGTTACACCATCGCCACAGTCGTAAAGATTGACGGTATCGCATGGTTTGACAGAATGAGAGACGGTGTTAAAAAATTCGGTGCAGATACCGGTAATGATGTCTGGCTGGTTGGCCCTGCAAAAGCGGATGCCGCAGAGCAGGTTGGAATCATTGAAGATCTCATCGCTCAAGGTGTAGATGCAATTTGTGTTGTACCTTTTGATGTTGAAGCTGTTGAGCCTGTATTGAAAAAAGCAATGGATGCCGGAATTGTTGTTATTTGTCATGAAGCTTCTTCCATCAAGAATGCCGATTACGACATTGAAGCTTTTGATAATGTTGCCTACGGTGCCCATCTGATGGACAACCTGGCTGAATTGATGGGCGGAAAAGGTGAATATGCCACTTTCGTTGGTAGTCTGACTTCCCTCTCTCACAATGAGTGGATTGATGGTGGACATGCTCAGCAGCTGGCCAAGTATCCTGACATGAAACTGGTTTCCGAGAAAAATGAAACATACGACGATCAGAATAAAGCCTATGAAAAAATGAAAGAAGTTATTGCCGCATATCCCAACCTGGCCGGTATTCAAACATGCGCCATGGCAACTTCTCCCGGTGCCGGTCTTGCAATTCAGGAAGCTGGTCTTCAGGACAAGATTAACACTGTAGGTACAAGCCTTGCATCCGTTTGTGAGCCCTACCTCAGAGACGGTTCTTTGGACATGATCGGCTACTGGGATCCTGCAGATGCCGGTTACATCATGAACCAGATTGCAATTGAAGTTCTTGAAGGACGAAAGATTGCCGATGGTGCCGATCTTGGTGTGAAAGGATATGATAGTATTATTGTCAGTCCCGACAAACCCAACCTGCTCTACGGTGCTGCATGGGTTGATGTCACTCTGGATAATATTGAAGCAAATCTTTTCTAATTTGATTTAATCTGTTTTTTGTAGATTAATATGTTCAAGGGACAGGAGAACATCTATTGTTTCCTGTCCCTTTGTTATCTTAATTCTAGTGAGTGGGTGAATGGAAGAAGAGCTGATTGTTGTAGAGAATATAGAAAAGAGTTTTCCCGGAGTGCGTGCTTTGAGTGATGTTTCCATTTCTCTGAAAAAAGCGGAAATCCGCTGCCTGGCCGGTGAGAATGGATCTGGTAAATCAACTCTTATTAAAGTTATTTCCGGGATATACAAGCCGGAAAAAGGGTTGATTACGATTGAAGGTGAACAGTACAAGTCTTTACATCCGATTGAGGCAATCAGACATGGGGTTCAGGTTATTTATCAGGATCTTTCACTCTTTCCGAATCTGACAGTTGCAGAGAATCTGGCGCTTAACTCCTATCTTGGTAACAATAAAAAGCTATTAAAATGGAAGGATGTTAAAAAAATTGCATCTTCGGCATTATCAAAAATTAATGTTGAAATAGATCTGAATGGAATTGTAGGCTCTCTGACCGTAGCGGATAAACAGCTTGTTGCGATATCAAGAGCCCTGTTGAACAATGCGAAAATTGTCATAATGGATGAACCAACGACGGCTTTAACCCAGAAAGAGGTTGATTCATTATTTAAAATAATCCTGAACTTGAAAGAAATGGGTATTTCCACCCTTTTTGTCAGTCATAAGCTTCGGGAAGTTATTGAGATAAGTGAAGAGATTACCATTCTCCGAAATGGTAGGAAGGTTGCCGAAGGAAGCATCGATCAGTTTGATGAACCCAAGATTGTTTATCATATGACCGGTAGAGAGGTAGGGACAGAACGCTACAAGTATGTCCCTCGGGGAGATAAGCTTCCGGTTCTTACTGTTCAGCATTATTCCAGTGATACTCATTTTGAAGATGTCAATTTTGATATTCATTCGGGTGAGATTATAGGCATCACAGGTTTACTCGGCTCCGGTCGAACGGAGTTGGCCTTATCACTTTTCGGGATTCATCAGCATGATTCGGGAAAAGTACTGGTTGAAGGTAAAGAGGTTTCCACAAACACTATTAATGATGCGGTTAACAGTGGCATAGCTTACGTTCCTGAAGACCGTCTCAGTGAAGGTTTGTTTCTTCAGCAGTCTATTGCCCGCAACACTTATGTCAGTATTCTCGATAGGCTTCAGAATAAGCTGGGGTTTGTTGATTTCCCGAAGGCGGACATTACAGTAGAAACCTGGATAGATAATTTAAGCATCGCTACACCCTCCAAAGAGAATCCTGTCTCTTCTCTTTCCGGGGGTAACCAGCAGCGTGTTGTTCTTGCCAGGTGGCTGGCAACTGATGCAAAAATCCTCATCCTTAATGGACCGACTGTGGGTGTGGATATCGGCTCCAAAGAAGATATCCATAATAAATTGAGAGAATTAGCCAGAAGCGGCTTGGCTATATTGATAATCTCCGATGATATTCCGGAAATTGTTCAAAACTGCAATCGTATCTTTGTTATGCATAAGGGACAGATTGTTGAAAGACTTGAGGGCTCCCGAACGCATGAGAATGAAATAGTTGCAATTCTCAAGAAGCTGAAATAATGAAAATATCTGCGAGTAAGAATATGTTAAAAAGATTTCGACATGAGTTTATAATACTGGCAATCATTGTGGTATTGAGTATTACTATCGGCTCAATTAACAGTCAGTTCTATTCTGTTGGTAATATTTACAGCCTGCTGAAAAGCACTGTCATAATGGGTTTATTTGCTCTGGGAAGCTTTCTGGTTCTGGTTTCCGGAGATATTGATATCTCCTTTACGGCGATTGGAGTTTTCTGCATGTACGTTACCAGTAAGCTTGTTCTTCTGGTGATGCCTGGTGCCGGCATTGTCCTGATAATGCTTATTGCCGGTTTGATGGGGGTACTTCTGGGGTTTATTAATGCAGTATTTATATCACTTCTAAAAATGCCTGGGTTGATTGTTACCCTCGGTACAGGAAGTATGATCAGAGGCTTTCTTCTCACCTTTATCGGAGTTCGTATTATAAACAAGCTGCCGGATTCAATGATAGCTTTTTCCAAGATAACATTATTGCATAAAGCCCAGGAAAATGGGCATATTGTCGGTTTGAGCATAGGTTTTGTCGTTTTTATAGCCTTTGCCATACTGATATACCTGGCTCTTAAGTACACGGTTACCGGGAGGGCTGTTTATGCCCTTGGTGGAGACCGCGTTGCAACGGCAAGGGTTGGTTTTAATATTACAAAGGTTCAGTTTTTTATCTATGGAACCGTTGGCTTCCTCAGCGGGCTTGCAGGTGTTACCCATTCGTCATTTATGAGAAATGGAAATCCCTTCGATCTTGTAGGAACGGAGCTTTCTGTTATTGCAGCCGTTGTCCTCGGAGGAACGAGTATTACAGGTGGGAAGGGTACTGTTTTTGGTGCTGTCCTGGGGGTATTTCTTCTCGTTCTTATCAATAACAGCCTGATAATGGTGGGGATACCTTCATATTGGCAGAGAGCTGTTGTGGGAATCATCATTCTGTTAAGTACGGGTTCCGTGGCACTTCAAGAGCGCCGAAGTCGGGGAGTGTAATCAAGTGAAGAATTGGTTTAAAAATATAGACTCAAATCTGATCCGTCTTCTGATAATTACAATGATAGTATTTATTATTATGGCGGCACTTGTTCCCAGCAAATTTCTGACCCTAAGAAACATCGAATCCATGTCCTTTCAGTTTCCGGAACTGGGATTGCTTTCCATTGCGATAATGATAACCATGCTTACCGGCGGGATAGACCTTTCGGTTGTGGGTATTGCGAATCTGTCCGGCATTTTTATGGCTCTGATTTTTACAAAAGTCATACCTGAAGGGACTTCCGGGTTTCCCATGTTCCTCTACCTCATTATGGGCATTATAGTCGGTGTTTCCACAGGGGCATTTGCCGGTTATCTGAACGGTCTGCTGATTGCCAAAGTAGGTATTACCCCTATTCTGGCAACCCTGGGAACCATGCAGTTATTTACCGGTATAGCGGTTGTTATAACAAAAGGATTTGCCATTTCAGGATTTCCCGAAGCTTTTCTGATTATCGGAAACAGTAAAATACTCTTTGTATCATTTCCGCTTTTTATCTTTATATTAACAACTGCCGGGATAAGCGTACTGCTGAGTAAAACAAGCCTGGGTATTAATCTGTATCTCATCGGAACCAATGAGAAAGCAGCGGTATTTTCCGGAATTAGAAAAGCCCGGGTTCTGATTAAATCCTACATGCTGAGCGGGATACTCGGTGGAATTACCGGAGTGATAATGATTGCACGGACCAATTCTGCAAAGGCTGATTATGGCTCTTCATACGTATTACAGGCTATTCTTGTGTCTGTACTCGGCGGTGTGAACCCGGCCGGCGGATTCGGGAAGGTGATAGGAGTAGTTATTGCGGTTCTCGCACTTCAATTCCTTTCCAGCGGGTTCAGCATGCTCAGGTTCAGCAATTTTGCCAAGGAGTTCATCTGGGGAGCATTCCTGCTGTTCATCATGGTGCTCAATTTTATTCAAAATAGAAAAGCCGCAAAAAATATTGTTAAGAAGGAAGACTTAAAATGAAAAAATTTTTAAACAAACCCGAACAATTTGTTAATGAGATGCTTGAAGGTATTTACCTGGCACATCCGGATAAGCTCAAATATGTCAATGATGACCTTCGCTGTCTGGTTAGTGCTGACAGTAAGAAAGGTAAGGTGGGTATCTCCACCGGCGGCGGCTCCGGTCATCTACCCCTGTTTCTGGGGTATGTCGGCGACGGTATGATCGACGGATGCTCTGTGGGCGGTGTCTTTCAATCCCCCAGTGCCGATCAGATGTTTGAAGTAACCAAAGCCATCGATCAGGGTGCAGGCGTTCTCTACATTTATGGTAATTACGGTGGAGATATCATGAACTTTGATATGGCTGCTGAAATGGCTGATATGGAAGATATTAAAGTTCTGCAGGTAGTTGCCGGAGAAGATGTGGCATCCTCTCCCAAGGGGGAAGAACATAAACGCCGGGGTGTTGCCGGTATCTTCTTTGTGTATAAAATTGCCGGTGCTGCAGCTGATAAAATGCTTTCCCTGGAAGAAGTGAAAAGACTGGCTGATAAAGCAGCAGCCAATGTCAGAACCATGGGTGTTGCCCTCTCTCCCTGTATCGTTCCGGAAATCGGGAAGCCTTCCTTTACCATTGAAGAAGGGCAAATGGAAATTGGAATGGGGATTCACGGTGAACCGGGTATTGATAAAGGTCCTTTGAAAACAGCCGATGAAACAGCACAGATACTGGTGGATAAAATAGTCAAAGACCTGCCCTTTGAAAAGGGCGATGAGGTAGCAGTTCTGGTGAATGGTCTGGGGGCCACACCAAAAGAAGAGCTCTATGTTATCTATCGGAAAGTCTCTGAAATACTGAAAAGCGCCGGTATTTCAGTGTTTCATGTTTTTGTCGGAGAAATTGCAACATCAATGGAAATGGCAGGCCTTTCACTGTCTCTGTTGAAACTGGACGATGAGCTGAAAGAACTGTTGTCTAAACCGGTTGATACACCTTTTTACAAGCAATTTCAACTTTAGGAGTTACTGTGGAAAAACTGGTAATATCGGATATCAGGATTATTCTGGAAAAACTGAAAGATGTGATGGTAGAAAATCGAGACTACCTTATAGAAATTGACGGTATAATGGGGGACAGCGATCTTGGTTTGACAATGAGTGCGGCTTTTACTGCTGCCTCTGATCTGGCGGTGGATTATTCAGATGATGATATCGGATCTCTGTTGAGTAAAGCCGGAATGGCCATGGCGAAAGCTGCCCCTTCCACCATGGGAACTCTGATGGGGACTGGATTCATGAGAGGCGGGAAGGCTCTCAAAGGGAAATCTGAGATTGGCCTGCAGGACTTATATCTTTTCTGGGATGCTTTTATGACTGGTTTACTGGATCGTGGAAAAGCTAAAATCGGTGATAAAACAATTAATGATTCTCTCTACCCCGCTGTACTTGTTTTGAAAGAGGAATCTGATAGTAATTCAGAATTGTATTCTGCTTTTCAGAACGCACTGAAAGCGGCTGAAGAAGGAGTTGAAAAGGCGACTGCCATGCAGGCCCAATTCGGAAAAGCCGCATATTATGGTGAGAAGTCCCGAGGTAAAATTGATCCCGGGAGTATCGTCGGGAAATTGCTGATTGAAGTATTTACCGATTACTTCAAGAAACAGTAGGGAACCGTTATGGAAACAAAAGCACTTAAATGTGTAACAGCGGATAAAGATAACATAGGGGATTACGGAACCCTGGTGTTTACAGACAATAAAACACCGGGCTACGAATCAAAGGAATTCAGTTTCTGGAACAGATTGGGGGAAATGGCCCTCAGTGAAACCGCCTCGGTCTGCCTTGTTGAGTCTCATAAAACAGATCGTCTCACATCAAGTGTATTTGAGCGGCATCTGAATACCAGTGAGACACTCATACCTACCGATGATATCGTTATCATAATTGCCCTGCCGGGAAAGAACGGAAATAAAGAGCCCGACTGGGACACCGTGAAAGCTTTTCGGATTAAAAAAGGTGATGCGATTATTCTTTCAAAGGAAGTCTGGCATTACGCCCCTATGGCCGTTAACGGCACAGTGAGAACCTTTGTGGTGTTTAACACAAACACTCCGGAAAAAGATAATGTTTCATTGGACTCTCAGGAATTATACAGTTTTATATACGAAGTGGAGTTATAAATGAACAAGACAGCGGCTGTTATCGGCACAGGAATTATGGGAACGGGAATCGGAAAAACTCTGATTCGTGATGGGTGGAAAGTCAATTGTTACAACCGAACCCGGGGGAATGCGGATAGTCTGGTATCTGCAGGTGCACAGTACTGCGCAACCCCTTCGGAAGCTGCCTCAGGGGTGGACTTTGTTGTTCTGATGCCCTGGGATATTAATGCCTTAAAGAGCGTTCTGGAGGGAAATAACGGCCTCTTTGCCAACGCCGCCAAGGGTCAGATATTTATAGATATGAGTACTCAGCTGCCGGAAACGGCCCTCTGGGAAGCCGATGGCTTCTCGGTTAATGGTGCTGAGTTTCTGGATGCACCGGTTCACGGAACCAAGGGTGAGGCCAACGGCGGCGGCTTGTGGATAATGACCGGCGGGAAAAAAGAAGTTTATGATAAAACCGTCCCTCTTCTGGAAGTTCTGGGAGAGACTCATCACTACATGGGCAGCCACGGAAAAGGTTATGCCTCAAAACTCTGTGGAAACCATCTTGTTTCCACCATTGTTGCTGCGCTGGGCGAATCCATGGTACTCGCCGAGAAAGCAGGTATCGACAGAACTGAGATATTAAAGCTGTGGATGGAGTCTGATTTTCGTTCACCTGTAGTGGATGGAGTTGGGAATTCCATCATATCCCGGGACTTTGATGTTTCTTTTCATCTGCGAACAATGGTGAAGGATACCGAACTGATCAGAAACTTCTCCGAATCAATACAGATTCCGGTACTTCTGGCCAATACCGTCCACGAAGTGAACAAAATCGGGCTGAACAAGGGCTGGGGAGAGGAAAATGCCTCTGCCGTTGTAAAAGTATTTGAAGATATGGCAGGACTCGGAAAGTAACAGCAGCTGAGATTTTCCGAATTATCTGCACCATATGGAAAGCCTCTTCCGGCAATGCTAAACTCATTGCCGGAGGCTCAACTATGAAGCGAATAGGTTATTTCCAGTTTAAACCTGTCCTTGGCAATCCCGGGGAAAATCGGAAAGTGATTGCAGAATCACTGAATGGCGTGGAAGCCGATCTCATTGTTCTTCCGGAACTGGCCTTCACAGGCTACTCCATGACAGACCGGAATGCCGTCCTGAAGCTGGCGGAAAACCCGGCCGATTCCCTCTCGATAACAATGCTCACCGGACTCTGTGCTGCAGGAAACTTTCATGTTGTTGCCGGTTTTGCCGAGAAGGCCGGGGATAAACTTTACAACTCTGCGATTCTCGTCGGATCCGATGGACTGGTGGCGGTCTATAGGAAAATTCACCTCTTCGGCTTTGAATCGGAGCTCTTCGATCCCGGTCCCGAGGCCCCGGCAGTGTACGACATCGGGGGACTGAAAGTGGGTATGATGGTGTGTTTTGACTGGTTTTTTCCTGAAACCGCACGCCTTCTGGCCCTGGCCGGGGCGGATGTAATCGCTCATCCCTCCAATCTGGTTCTGGACTGGTGCCAGAAGTCCATGGTAACCCGGTGCCTGGAAAACAACCTTTTTGCCGTTACCGCCAACCGCTACGGTTCTGAAACACGGAATGGTAAGGAGCTTACTTTTACCGGCGGCAGTCAGATAACCGCTCCCCGGGGAATTATTCTCTCATCGGCTCCGGGTAATAGAGATGATATTTCAATTGTTGAAATAGATCCCGGGATATCCCGGGATAAGAATATCACGGCAATAAATCATCTGCTGAATGACCGCCGTGTGGAACTTTATGGAGGGCTGATATAATGTTTTTGCTCACGTTCTTTAAAATATATGCAGTAATTCTTTGGAAAATCTCTCCCTTGGTAAGTTTTCTGGTACTGACGATTGTCTTTCTGGGCTGGCGTTTGTCAAAGCGTGAAGGGTGGTCGTTCAGCCGGGGTCAGTACTGCGCTTTTATTACCGCTACTACAGTCGGTTATGGGGTTATCCACCCTACCAAGCCCAAAAGCAGGTTTCTGAGCATCCTTATCGCTGTAAACGGATTACTCCTGACAGGGATACTTGTCGCCCTGGCTTATCAGTCCCTGCAGATGGCGGCTCAGTATACCGGATTGGTTGATGATCTTCGTGATTATTTCCCCGATCTTACCAGGGCGATGTAATGAAAGGTTTCATACCCCAAGGCTCTGCCGCGATGTAATGAAACCATGCTTTCCCGGCGCTCATTCGGAACAAGGGTCGTACCGCAGGCGAAAGCCGAGGAACGATCCCGACAGAATGAAAAAGTTCACTTCTCGCAAGTTCGCTTTTGTCGCAACGTTCCTCGGCTTTGCCTGTGGTACGCTGCTGATGCGAACCCGCTGTATTCCTCTCATATCGCTTGGGAATCAGGATAGTTCCGCCCCGTCGGGAACCGCTCTCTCCGGTACCGCCATCACCACCGGTCCGTCCTCCCGGTAGAAACCGGTAAGAAGAAACTCGCTCATGAAGGGACCGATCTGCCGGGGGGGGAAGTTCATCACGCCGATAATCTGCCTGCCCATTAAATCTTCGGGTCCATAGAGATTTGTTATTTGAGCACTGGTTTTCTTTATTCCGATGCTGCTGCCGAAATCTACGGTGATTTTCCATGCGGGTTTCCGGGCTTCGGGA
>QNBK01000052.1 GCA_003644105.1 Spirochaetota bacterium
CAGAATGGAAGTTCTGGAAGCTGCAGCGAGAATGACCATCCTGGGGGAACTTCTCGGTGATGTACGAACAATATCCGATGAGCGAAGAGCTGCTATCGACGGAATGCACCAGTAATTGAATGACCCATACTTAGGGTCGTACCACAGCGTAGCGAGGAACGATCCCGGCATTCACTTGGGAATGAACTTCTGGAAGTGAACCTGCTGTATTCTGCTCTTTTAACTTGGGAATCAAACTTTGTGTTCCAGATAAAAAACAGCCCCGGCAAAGTCAGAGAGATTTTCAACCTTGATAGTGTCCTCTATTTGCGAGAATTTCAGACAGCCCTCAGCCAGAGAATCCCGTAGGATATAGTCCTCCGAATCTTCTACAGCTATAGTTATTGCTCCCGGAGAACCGGAAAATGTATGGAGTACAATCAATAATTTATGACAGTCTTCTGAATATCGGGCTATCACCTGCCAGCCTCGGGGGGCACTGTAACTTTTCACCTCAGGCCCGAATCGAAAACTCTTTCCTCCAGAGAGAACAGGAGAAACAGAATTATGTAAATCTACGGCCGTTCTGACAAATCTCACTGTATCTTCCGAGAGCCCATCGATTTCACCGCTTAAGCACAAGCGTCCCAGAAACAGAGCAGAAAGACTGTAGTGGAGACGTTTTTCATCATCCGAGGGATGGACCACCGCCCAGATCAGGTTTTTTGAGGGCGGAATCTGCCGCAGAAGATTGGCGGCAATAACGGGAATAGCTTTTGTTTCATGGGCATCGGAGAAAGAAGAAACATCCATCAGATCAATAAAGGAAGGCTCCAGCCGATGCCCCCCGGAGGAGCAGCTCTCCATTATCAGATCCGGGAACTGTTCTTTAATCCTTTTATAGAACAACTGCACCTCCAGGAGGTGTTTTCGGAGTTCCTCTCCGGGAGAATCATCTCCATCGCAGCCCGGTCCAATTGTTTCATTGTAGTCAAGCTTGATATAACCGAGACCGCATTCCCTGATGAGGCCGGTGAGTTTTGACGCCAGATATTCCCGGACTTCTTTCTTCCTGAAGTCCAGGAAATACCGAGACCCGGATTTTATCGGTTTACCATCAAAGTGGAGCAGCCAGTCGATCTTTTTACGGAGAACTGCATTCTCCCCGACAACTTCCAGTTCAAACCACAGCCCGGGTATCAGATTGTTTTTCCGAAGTTCTGAGCAGAACGCCTTTAATCCGTCGGGGAAAAGTTCTGAAGAAACTTCCCAGTCTCCCTGAGTCGTTTCCCAGTTACCCCCGCTGTCGGCATACCAGCCGGCATCTACCACAAAGTACTTCAGCTTCAAATCTTTCACCCGCTTCAGTAACGGAGAGAGTTTTTCTGCCGAGGGATTTCCCCAGGTAGTACACCACTCATTAAAAACAGCCGGTACTCCGTGTGGTACTTTCACATCCCGGTACAGAGAATCAGTCAGCACTGCGGTAATATCATCGATACCACCGGAAACAACCGAAATCCATGCCTTCCCTGAATGAAAGGAAGAACCCGGGGATAAGGTTTTCGACCAGTGACCGAACTCCCGGTCAGCCTGGCCGCCGGAAAGGTGAAAAAAATCATCCTTCCGGTATATCTCCATCTGCCATGAACCCGGAGCCTCCAGGCGGGCACCCCAGAGAAGGTTGTTCTCAGTATCTTCAATACCGACAAAGGGAAACCATCGGCGGACAGGCAGAGAACCAAGCTGACCGAAACGTTCACAGTTTACCGAATGGTGGCACCAGGAACTCTCCAGCTCCAGTTCCTCTGCAGTACTGCAGACATGCCGGCCTTCTGAACTCCATGAGCTTCTGAACCTGTGTATCTGGTATTTCCCCGGTGCGTCATCTTTCTGCAGAGGACTGATAAACCCCATGGTGAAGCTGGAAAGCAGTTCAAGTGTCACATCATGATTACTCTCATTGAAAAAGCCGGCACTGCAGGATAAAAAGTCTGTTCCTTCAAGGAACTCAAGAACATGGATCACCATAAGATTCTCAGAGGAAACCATAGTTGTTTTTATGATCGTTTTCCCGCTCTGCGTTTCTACTTCCTGCGCACTGAATTGCAGCGATCGGGCGGTACTGCCATTCCGCATGGTCTGCCCCTGGCTGAAACCTTCAGCCCTTTCGGACCCGGCAACACTGACAAGAACAAGGGGTTCAACATCCCATGAGCTCGGGAAGTCCCCCCATTCTCCAAAGAAATGGTTTTCGGGAACTTCAGATAGATCTTCACGATGTTCCGGGATCTTATTTTCAAACTGAGCCGAAAGAATCCGCAAACCCATGATGAGGGTTTCGGTATCGAGAATGTAACTGACATTCAGATTCCCCAGAGTATAAGCGGAATGGAGTTGTTTCATCTTTCACCTCTGCATATCAATAGTAATATATCCCTATCAGTCCACTCCGGTTATGTCATTCACGATATCCAGGCCGGTGCAATCAACATTCTTCCCATCTTCAACATACACCGAAGCCCTATCATCGGGATGTCGTGTTCGAATTGTCATGTCACTCAGTTTCAGTCCCTGCACATGACGTGCATAAACGCCATGGGTCGGAAGGACAATTCGATCCTCATCAAACCTGTAGATACCGGCCCACCACCCCTTCAGATACTCCAGATCGAATTCCGGAACCCTTTCCCCAGCTGCTTCAGTCCCGGTGTCTCCCCCGTTTGTTTCAAGGAAGATATTCTGAAATCGAATATCTTCAATATCATGCCCCGGAAGGCCGGAAATAAATATCAGTGAGTTTTTCTCCGATACACCTTCAACAAATCGGCTGCATTTTACCGGTACTTTCTCAAAGACACAGCTGATACTGCTAAAAAGGAATCCTCGCATTCGTCCCATCGGTTCAACCTCTGCTGGAGCATCAACACAGGCCCGCTGCTGATATGAAACCAGGAAAATCGGCATCCTGGTATTCTTCATACTCAAGCCGGTAAACACCATGTTCCCCATGTCCCCGCCTTCACAGAGTTCAAGCAGTAGGCCCACATGACCGATTTCATGAAAAACACAGTTACTGACCGTGACGTTATCAATATTCCCCCGGGACAGCAGACCTATTCGCAAGGCATCCCAATTACTTGTAAAACTGCAATTTGTAACGGTGACATTCCGGCAGGGCCTGTCAGCCCGTGAGCTCTGAAGGCAGAGGCAATCGTCGTTTGCTTTTAAACTGCAGTTGGAAACCCGGACATTCTCGCATCCGTCAAAATCCAGGCAGTCACTGGTACCATGAACTGAGCTGTCAACGGTAACTCCGTCAACAATAATATCGGAGCAGTACAACCAGACCGCGGCCCAGCTTGGTGTGTTTTTAATGGTAAGAGAGTGAAAGGATATATGGGAACAGTTCAGGAACCGCAAAGTCATCGGCCTGTTATGCTGTGGGTCGGAGGTATCGGGAAAAAGACCCCCGTTTCCATCAATACAGCCCATTCCGGATATTTCAATATTCTGGGCATCCGATGCAAACAGCAGACATCTGTTCAGAGATTCTTCATCTTTGTACATGTGCCTGAATGTATCTGTGGAATAGTCAGATATGCAGGAACTGCCTTTAAGTACGGCACCTGCTTCCACTTTCAGGTGAGTATTATCCCGAAGAAATAAAGTCCCGGTCAGGTAGCAGCCATTTGCGATTATCACGGTACCCCCGGTTCGGGAACATTGATCAATGGCCTTCTGAATAGCGCTTGTATTCATGGTGATACTATCACCAACAGCACCGAAGTCCCGTACATCGTAATCCCTTGTGTATTTCACTTTTAACTACCTCTCCGCTAAATCCGGGGATCTCCGTCATCTGTTCCTTGAGATTATTCCGGCAGAAGAATCCCGATAAAAGTGATTCTTCTGCTGGCCAGCTTCATATAAACGATTCCTTCTGAAACATTCAGAGAATCACCGAAATACCCGCTTGCTGAAGATAGCCAGGCTTTACTTATTTCATACATGGTATTCAACGATACATTCAGCTCATTCCGGGAATTGTTTATCACGGTGATATGGATACTTTCATCATCCTGGAAGGATCTTACCCCGAGGATGCTGACAGCTTCAGAGTCACAGTGAATAAGCTGCTTGAAAGCTGAAGATTCTGAACTTGAAGGTGTACTGACCACCGGATTACGCACTTTATCCGCTGTCCGGGCCAGTTCTGCCGAATTGTAGCGGCCATGTGTTAGAAATTCATATTTAAAGCGCTTGAACCCAGGCTGTATGCGTCCGAAATTTGTATCCCAATAGTTGTTTAACGGCCATGCAAGCATCCCGGGATCGACCTCTCTGGGAATCTGTGTTAATGGAGGACCAAAATGAAACCCTCCGGCCATCACCATCGGAGCATCCGGGCAGAACAGAGCCGCACCGAAATCCTCTTCGTGCATGCTCAGATAGTTATCGACACATTGCCAGCCCCTGCAGCTTCCGGGAAGCTGCTCTGCATCAAGCTCTGTGGGAACTGCGGCCGTATCAAAATGGGCTTTCCATCCCTTACGCAATGAAAGGGGAATGTGAAAGTACAGGCCTTCGGGCTTATCATCCACCTCTTTTATAAAATTGACCTCAACACCGATGAGAGCCGAGTTTCCACGGATGGTAATCCTGCGGCTGAGACTGCGAACCCCGGGGGCCTCGTAGACTGTGGAATGGACAATTTCATGTGGGTATTCCTCGACACTGAAGAACACAACTCTGTGTGCTCTCTCATATACAGCCTGCCACTTCTGCCAATTGGACACATCATGTTTTTCCTTTTCCAGATTGCGTTTAAAAAAGGAGTTCCGACTACCGTCGATCAGACTGTCAGGACGTTCCCTGATAAACTCGAAAAAACCGGCCGTCTCGTCAGAAAGTATCTCCCGGTCTCTGATACGGTCTTTCAGGGACAGAATATGCCCGCTCTCTGAATCAAAGATAAGTTCATACCACTTTGATCGAATGCATCCTGTTGTTTCGGGTTGTCCTTCCAGTAGAACATTGGAAAAATCAATATTCAGTGAGATTCGGGACTCATCTTTACCGTCGACTGTGTAACTCAGTTCCCCGGATTTGATTACCGGTTTCAATTTTTCCAGTCCGATATTCTGATATCCGTAAGCCCCGATAGAAACAGGACCGCAGATTTCCCCGACTCTGTCAGCGGAAAGGTTTTCGTTCTGAAAGCGGTTCGCCCGGATGAACCTTCCGGCTGTTCTCCATTGAGGAGGAACGGATAGATAAACCTCCCGGTGTGAAGCTGAAGGATTGAAAATCAACAGACTTTTTATGCGATCGGCAGATTTCTGATTTCCCGCCAGAGTATCCAGTTCTTCAGCCAGACGGAGGAAGGCGTTTTCTCTGGCAATGTAAGCACTGCTGGTTTTAATCCGTTCCTGGGCCGCATGCTGATCATTGGCAATATCAGTATCGTAACTGCCCCAGGTATGCTCCTCATACAGGGCAATCTGATCCAGCACCAGCCGGCTTCGCCTGTTTTTCTCAATCTGATTCGACCCGTCCGACCGGCTGTTCAAAGCTCCGGCCAGATCGGCGGCAAACAGCAGACGCCGGGCTTCCCTGCTCACTTTGGTTTCATGAGCGGCGGCCCCGGAACCGAAAATCCAGTAATCCGTCCAATCTCCTGATTTCAAATCTATAGCCGCCGGATTCAGCTGTCTGATCCGTTCCAGCAGATCCACGGGTGTAACATACTTGATCAAGGGAGAGTTACCGGCTTCATTCCATTTTTGAATCAAGTCAGCAACAAGGAGATTGGGAGGTGCGTTGTCCCACATCTGGGGAGCGTGAGTTGTCGTCAGATAGCAGAAATCATAAGGGTATTTTCTCTCCTCCAGAAAGGCAGCATATTCTTCCCAGCCGATATGCATCCGTTCCAGAGAACCTTCCCAGCTGTAGAGATTCTGATCAAACATGGTGTAATGGGCACCGTTCATTACCAGTATGGAGCGGCCGGAGGGGCCTTCCCAACGAAAAACCCCCGGGCGCTCATCAATCTGCCGGCCGTAATGTGTATTTACAGCCATGGTGAGTAACTCAATACCTTCATCCAGCATCAGATCCACAATCGGCCAGGGTATTCCGTTGACATCATGAATATTTACAGTACTGATTTTTATTCCGAACCGTTCTTCCAGGTATCTTTTACCACTGAACAGATGAGCCAATGATACCGCATCCGAGAGAGGAGTACCGTTATAAGCAAGACCGGAGATTGCCAGCCGTCCCTGCTCAAGAAACTCCTCAAACTGATCGATTCGTTCCGGAGGGGCCTGTTCCAGCCACCAGAGAACCGGCTGAGAAACTTCGCAGGTCCATTTCGGCCTGCTGATTTCCAGCCGATCAGCAGTATCATCCAGTAGATCAAGAGCCTGATCAATATACTCAATCTGCAGAGCCTTCATCACAGGCTGGGAGTGGGTATACCCGAGATCCAGATGGCTGTGGTGAAGAACGAGGATTTCTTTTATCCGACTCAAAAAAATATCCTCATGGAGGTTTATCCTTTCAAACCTGAAAATGAAAGCCCGCCGAACAGGTACTTCTGCATCAGAAAAAACATCAGAACCGGAAAGAGAACCGCCAGAGCGGAGATGGCCATTACAGCGCCCCAATCCATCATGAAAGGGGTAATCATATAGAATATTGTTAAACTGAGAGTGTATTTACTCATTTTACTCAGGTAGATCAGAGGGTCAAGAAAATCATTCCAGCTCCGGACAAACTCATAAACCATTACTGTCATTATAGGAGGCTTGAGCAGGGGCAGAAGTATTCGAAAAAAGACCCCGATCCGACTGCAGCCATCAATGATACCGGCCTCGTCAAGCTCATAGGGAATCTGAATGATAAACTGCCGGAAAACAAAGATGTAAAAAGGAAACCCGAACATCATCGGGACAATCAGGGGAAGAAAAGTATTCGTCCATCCCAGATGACTGAACTCCATAAACTGGGGAATAACCTTCACATCCCAGGGGATGAGTATGCTCGCAATTACAATCACAAAAAAGATATTTCTCCCCGGGAAATCCATCCGGGCAAAACCGTAAGCAACAATGGCGGAAACCATAGTTGTGCCCGCAATGTTGATTGCGACTATTTTCAATGTATTCAGGAAACCGACAACAGTATTGTAGTCCTGAAAACCATTCCTGAAATTATCCAGGCTGAACCGCTTAGGGAATAGGTCCGGCGGGTACTTGAAAATCGCAATCGGGCCATTAACGGCCTTGATGAAGACCCAGTAAACAGGAAGGAGAAACGTTACAACCGTCAAAATAAGCAGCAGAAATAGTAATCCTTTGAAGAAAGCAGGTGAAATTGTTCTCTTATTCAGTATCATAACATCTTGCCCTTTTCAGATTGATAGAAAACCCATTTCCTGGAGGACTTCATGATAATAAGTGTCAAGGTAAGAATGACGACGAACATGAACCAGGACAGTGCAGAGGCATAACCCATCTTGAGAAATTTAAACGCATTCTCATATTCCAGATAACTGTAGAGATATGTTGATTTTGCCGGTCCCCCGGAAGTGATAACAATAATAGGAGCCAGCATCTGAAACTGCAGAATGAGAATAATAATTGTATTGATAAGAATTGTCGGTGTTATCATGGGCAGGGTAATATGCCTGAACTGGCTGAACTTCCCGGCACCGTCAACTTCGGCTACTTCATAGTACGTTTTCGGCACACCCTGAATGGCAGCGATAAAGAGTATCATCGGCTGCCCGATGGCCCAGATCCCGGTAAGTACAATGGAATACAAGGCAATATCCGGATTTTCAATCCATGCTATCGGTCCCACCCCGATGAAGGATAAGAGATAGTTGAACAGTCCGGTCTGGGTATTGAACATATAGCGCCAGATGAGTCCGCCGACAGCTCCGGACATAACAGCCGGAAGATATATCAAGGTTCTGGATATCCGGGTACCCGGTATTTTCCTTGTAAGAAGCATGGCAACAGCAAGTGAAATTACCAGCTGCAGGGGGACTTCCAGAAAAACAAACTTCAATGTTCTTCCCATAGCCGGCAATGCATGTCCTGCTGAATCAAATATCCTGAAGTAATTATCAAGACCGATAAATGTCAGATCTTTGAAATAGTCCCAGTTACAGAAACTTATGATGAAAGAAAACAGCATAGGTCCGGAATAAAAGAACAGGAATCCCAGGAACCAGGGAAGTATCAGCAGGTATCCGGACATCCTCTCCTGCGATTTAATCGAGTGACGAGACATAAATCTACATCCTTGGGTATTCTATGTGATTGTCGGCCCTGCTTCCTGACAGGAACAGAACCGACAGTATTTCAGTTATGAAAGATTACTGGGACTGGAGTATCTTATCCATTCGGAGGGCTGCTTCACCCAGAGCCGTCTGAATATCTTCATCTTCCAGGAAGATTCTCTCGAGAGCCAGCTTGAATTCGGTATCTGCTTCAAACCACTTGGGACTGCGGATAAATACGGGAGCTTTTGTGGCCATTTCACCGACTTCAGCGAAGACTTTCATGTACTCGTCATCCATAAGTCCGAGTTCTTCAGCCATACCCTTGAATACAGGAAGTCCCCAGCGCTGCTCGGCAAATACACGTCCTCCGGCCGGACCTCCGATGTATTTAATAAATTCCCAGACCTCATCCTTATGCTCTGCCTTGGCGAACATGGACCAGGTGGCGGAATGTATCACAGGAGTAATGGAATCACCTTTGTGGGGAACCGGCGGTGGAGCGATGCCGAATCTCAGACTGGTATCATCTTTGTAAACCGAGACGGGCCACAGACCATTATCCATCAGACCGACAATACCGCTCTGAAACTCATTCTGTCCAAGGTTCTGATAAGCATCCATTGTTCCCGTGGAAATGGACATATTGAAGAGTTCCTTGTACCACTGGATAACTTCAACCACTGCCTGTGAATTGATATAACCGGACGCGGTTGTTCCATCGGGACTGCAGAGATCGCCTCCGTTGGACCAGATGAAGGCCTGAAGAGCATAGGTATGCCCGGGTATTGCCACATACCCGTAACGGGCATTGGCACCGGTTTCATTGTTATTGAGAGCTTTAACGGTGGAAACAAAGTCATCAAAAGTCCAACCCGCTTCAGGATAGGCAACTCCAGCTTCATCAAAAACATTTTTATTGTAGAACATGGCCCGGGGAGTGAAGTCCTTGGGAAGGCCGTAGATACCGCCTTTATACTCTGCCCATGCCTTTACAACCGGAAGGTACTGATCCATGTCATAATTATCCCTGGCAATGTAGGGACTCAGGTCCTGAACGATTCCCGCTTCTGCCCACTGGGAGGTATTCCACATCAGAAGTCCGTCAGGTGTATCTCCTGCAGCATGAGCGGTGAGAACCTTATCATCATATCCCTGGGGAACACTTTGCATCTCAACTTTAATTCCGGGATTCTGTTCTTCAAAGGCTGCGATAATCGGTTTGGTGATTTCAACTCCCGGACCGGAATCCCATGTGAGGTATGTAACAGTAACAACATCCTCGCCTCCAGCTTCCTCACTGCTTCCTGCTGCCATCAGACCGAGTGCAGGAATGAACATCATCAAAAAGATGATTGTGATGCCTTTTTTCATAGCTAACTCCCTTTAACAAAATTAACCTTGAGACCTTACGGTTCTCAGAGTCAATTCCAGATTAAAGCCCTCCATACACCGGTACCAGTTACCAAAGTAACCGATTCAGGTACTAAAGTACTCCTTCTGGTAACCTAATGAATCTCAATCTTGTCAATACGGAATTTCATCGCCAGTCTCATTGCCTGGAACCGGTTTTTAACGTTGAGAGTGGAGTATATTACGCTCAGATAGTTTTTTACCGTCTGATTACTCAAGTGAAGGGTGTCGGCAATTTCTTCATTGCTGTATCCCCGCATGACATGAATAAGAATCTCCCGGTTTCGATGGGAGAGATGATTGTACCAGTCTGGAACTATATTGCTTTCATGTTTCCGGTCACTCTGAGTTCTGCTGTAGTTGAAGACCGAAGGGGATACAATCCGTGTTCCCGCAGAAGCACCGAGTATTGAAGCCACCAGTTCATCTGAAGTGATATCTTTCAACAAAAACCCGACAGCACCGGCTTTCATGGCCTCCTGCACATAATCATCATAACCGAATGCGGTCAGTATGAGAATTTTCACATCCGGTTTAAGACGCAGAACGTCAGAGGTCAGTACAATTCCGTCTTTTTCCGGCATGTGAATATCCATCAGGATAATGTCGAAATCATCCTTTGAGAGTGCTTTGAATACCTCATCGTGATGGTTGGCCACAGTGACAGTGAAATCATTCTCCTCATTATGCTCAAGAGTCTGTTTGAGGGTGTCGGAAAAAAGCTTCTGGTCGTCTACAATCAGAACATTCATCAGGCAATTCTATCACAGTCAATCAACCTTCAGGGAATCTCCGCAATTCTGCTGAATGATATCTCCCCCGGAGATTTTCCGACCATCCTCCCAACTGTCCCGAAGAATTACCGTTGTGCAGTCGGCAAATGCAAAAATCGGTCGACCCTCGGGGGTTTGATATGAAATATCCATATCCCGGATCCGCAGATTCTCCAGATGTCTGCCGAAGACTGCCGATGAGACCGGAATCCCCCAGACGGTTTTGTCATCAGTCCAGTACCCATGTTCCCCGATATCAATTTCATGCATATCCACAATATTTTCCAGAGGGGAAGGAACAGCTTCCCCGCCGCCGGGCAGAGTCAGGCAGATATTCTGCAGGGAGATATGCTTCAGCACGCCATCCTTATGACCATGGAGAAATATGGTGCTGTTCCTGTCGGGACGAACAAGAAAATCATGGATATCATCGTGACTGTAACTCTTTTTGTCCCAGGGAATGGTTGGCCCGGCATGGGCCTCTATAATGAGATTTGAAAATTGAATGTTTGAGATTTTCCCTGCAGGCATCATCCGCGGTTCGGATACCTGAGAACCGATATCGGTCCATTGAGCGTTCATGATAAGGATGGGTGCTGTAACATTCTCCATCACAATCGAGGAGAAAATACAGTTTTTAACTTCAGCACCCTCAAACATGCCGATCTTGATTCCTCCGCCTCCGCAGTCTTTCAGCACACAGTTGGACATGACAATACGTTCAAAGCTGCCCTTGGACAGAGGACCGATACGAAAAGCAGCCCATCGGGAACTGATGATGCAGTTTGTAATACTCAGATCTGCCAGGGGTTTATCCCGATGACTTGTGGTGAGGGCGATCCCGTCATCACCGCAGAACAGTGTACAGTCAGAAATTGTAATCCTGCAGGAGCTTTCGATATTAAATCCGTCCTGTCTGTCGTTGAGAACCGTTAACCCCCTCAGCTTGACATCTCTGCAGTACTTGATATGAACACACCAGGAATGGGCTCCACGGAGTGTGAGGTTCTCCATGGAGATATCACTGCAGTCGTTCAGGCGGATCAGCATGGGGCGCTGAATACTGTCATGGGCTAAAGGATCGTCATGTTTACACTGAAAATCTTCCTGAAACTGACTATCAATGATTCCCCGGCCGGTAAAGGTAATCCCCTTCTCTCCCTCGGCATGAATCAGACAGGGATCCAGGGGTTCCGGATAGTAGGGACAGAACCCCGTATCCTTTCCATAATCAGTCAGATCTGTGGAACCGAGAATTACAGCATTTTCTGCAACATGCATACATATATGGCTTTTCAGGTATATGGTTCCGATGAGAAAACAGCTGCCGGACGGAAAGAAAACCACACCTCCGCCATTTTTACTGCAGGTATCTATTGTGATCTGTACCGCATGTGTATCCGGGGTTATCCCATCACCGGCAGCTCCGAAATCCCTGACATTATATATAACGCTCTCTCCCATTCTGAAAACCTCCGGGGAATGAAACTGGAACTTTAAATCTAATCCCGGAGACACAATGGTTAAAGTGACAAAAATCCTGTAATCAGGTACTTAAGTACCTGATCACTCACCTATAAGCGGAAGTCTGACATGAACAGAGAACTCTCTTTCTCCACTTTTAAAGTCTATCGTTCCTTTGACTCTGGCCACACGTTCTTCCATAGTACTCAGTCCGATACCCTTCTTGATTGACTTTGCTCCCTGGCCGTTATCCGTTATATCAATGAAAAGCACATTGTTATCTATTCGGAAATGTATGGATATCTGTGTCGCTTTACCATGCCGGAAGGAGTTGATAAGAGACTCCCGAATCACTTTGAATACAGTATCGTTGTATTCCGTTCCAAGATCCCAGGGCAGGTTTGCCCAATTCACATCCACCTTCATATGAGTAGACCTTGAGAAAACAGCAATCAGTCGGTTCAAATCCCGTAATCCGATTGCGACAATCGGTTTAAAGGTATGCAGCTTGTAAAGAACAGCCCTGGTTTCATCCAGTCCGTACCGGGCCTGGGATCTGACAACCGAGAACAGATCCTCCAGTTCTTCAGAATCAGGGGGGTGTTTTTCAGCCATATCTGTAATGGCCAGAATATTTGTAAATGATTGACCAACTACATCATGCAGCTCTGTAATAATTCGTTTCCGTTCCTTCTCGGAAGTTTCCAGCTCAACTGCCGTAGCATATTCAAGATAACCCCGGTTAGCCCCGACAAGCTCTTCAATAACCAGTTTCCGATGATCGGATTCATTTATCTTCAGGTAAAATTGCGCACGAAGGGAATTGATATACATACCGAAAATACTGAAAACCACAGCCCAGGAGCCGTAGGCGTATAAAGCAACTTCCGAAGGGGTCCCGGCTTTAAAATAATAAACACTGAAATCCATCTGGCTCACAAGACAGACCGGAATGCCGAGAACCAGAACAGCAAGGGCCGGTTTGAGCGGCAGGGAAAATGTAATATCGAGAATCAGGGCAGTCAGAAGGACAAAATCCGTTGAAAGAAGTTCACCGAAGGGAATACCGATCAGAACTATCGTGATGAAACGAATTGCAAGCAGCAGAAGAATCATGGACGTTTTTTTTACAGCAACCAGCCCCAGGGATGTCAGAGCTGAAAGACCCAGAAGAATAAGAAAATCACGTATCCATGTATCGGGAACGCTCAGGGAAGCAATATCCTTCAATCCTGATACAAGAGCAAGGTACGAGAGCACCAGACTTATCAGTACCCTGATAAGAGATGTGGACTTTTCATTCAGCATCTTCATTCAGGTGAAAGTCTAAAGCTTTAAGCTCCCTGATGCCCAGTGCATTACCTGTTAAGCTTTTTCTGATAGTTGAATATACACATATACTGTGTTATCCTTATTATGTGTAGAAGAAAAGCGTGAGGGTGTCTTTATGTCAAATATTACAATGACTCTGGGTGATGACGTAATAAAGAAA
>QNBK01000053.1 GCA_003644105.1 Spirochaetota bacterium
CACAGCCGGAGATACAACCAGCAGCCACAGACGTCCTCTATCCGGAACAGCCTCCTCGCCCACCCGCACAAGCATCTCACCGGTTCGGGCATACACTTTCCAGTCCAGCCTCCTGGGGTCGTCCCCCGGTACATACGAGCGTCGTTCCAGACGTTCTTCAGCATCTTCTTTGAGCCTGGGAGCCGCTGCCGCCGATGCGGCGGGTCGCCCGGGTATATCTGAAACATCAAGTGCAGATACAGGGGGAGGAACGGAAATACACTCCCCTTCTTCCAGAGGGTAGTCAAAATGAAAAAATCCGAAGGGGTCACCGGCCCTCAGAAAACTACTGCCCGCCCACTCGCCTCTCCTGGGAAGAATCAGTAACGCCGATCCAGCCGCTTTCACCGGCAGCGGGGCGGCCGTCTGATACCGGAAAGGTCCGAATCTGAGAGCCCAGTGCCATGAGAGCCTGATTCCGGGAAGGAAACTCGTTCGACGGGGATCAACCTTCAGAACCTGAGGGAATCCGATTACAGCGGAATCCGGCAATACCCCGGCGCTCCGGGCCGCTCTCCGGGCAATTTTGTTTACCGAATAGATACCGAAAATCAGAAAAAGAAGGGACAGTAGTACAAGTGACGGCAGTCCGATCCCTGCAATAAGAGCCGGAGTTCCGGTTCGGGAAATACCCTTGTAGAGCAGCAGCGGAGGTAAAAGAAAAAAGACAATTCCCGCCGCCGTCGGTCTAACCCTAACCATGGCGTATACGCCGGAGCTCCCTGACGGCCAGATCGGACACAAGCTCCTGTGCCGTCACACCCCCTCCGCGCAGGCGGATACGGTGAGCGTAGGTAACCACAGCCAGATCCGCCAGATCCTGATCGATGGCATAGTCCCGGCCTTTAATCAAAGCCAGTGACCGCATGGCTGCAGTGAGCATCAGGGCACCCCTGGTGGAAACGCCCAGTATGGTATCCGGATGCTCCCTCAAGGCCGCTGCCAGGTTGACTGTACAGCGGATTAATCTGTCATCCACATGAACACGCCCGGCTGCCGCCTTCAATTCCCGCAGTTCTTCCAATGAACAGGCCGGCTGCAGCTCCGGCAGCTGCGTTCGCACCGGATTATCCCTGACAATGGAGTACTCCGATTCAAGATCCGGGTATCCCGGTTTGAGAAGAAACATAAAACGATCTTTCTGAGCCTCGGGCAGTGGATAGGTTCCTTCTGTTTCCACAGGGTTCTGTGTTGCAATTACCAGAAAGGGATCCGGGAGAGACCGGGTAAAATTGCCGATGGTTACCTGAGACTCAGCCATAGCCTCCAGAAGGGCCGACTGAACCTTGGGAGTGGTTCTATTTATCTCATCGGCCAGTACCACATGGGCAAATACCGGTCCGGGATGAAAAACAAACTCCCGCTTACGCTCATCCCAGACATCCACACCGGTAATATCGTAGGGAAGCAGATCCGGGGTGAACTGAATTCTCTTGAAGAGAGCTCCGTCCACCAGCTTTGCCAGAGTACGTCCCACGGTGGTTTTCCCGGTACCGGGAAGATCTTCCAGCAGAATATGCCCTCCCGCCAGATAGGCGGCCAGAACTTTCTCCAACAGGGAGTTCTTCCCTCTGAGCACTTTTGAGAATTCACTTAATATACCGGATAATGGGTCCATAGAAGCAAAGTATAAACAAAACGGGCTTGACCGTCTCATCCCTGTCTTTCAGAATGAGTACTATCATGTTGATCGATTACGGATTTTTCCGTATTTCACAGTTAATTCTGTTGACACTTTCAAAAACCATCGATAGGATGGCCCTCGCATCCGGGGGTGTAGCTCAGCTGGCTAGAGCGCGTGAATGGCATTCACGAGGTCGTGGGTTCGACTCCCTTCACCTCCAAACCGGACATGGCAGATATTTTTGATACAGGGGACATCGACCCGGAGATTGCAGATCTTCTGGGAGACGATACGTCCCCTGCTTCTATTCCAGACTTCTCAGATCTTTTCGAAGATCAGATTCCCGAACAGCAACGGGATCCCAAAGACGTCCCTGTGGAAGATTTTTCAAAGGAATGCTTTGCACCGATCACAAGATGGGAACAGGATCCCGATCCGGTTTTCTTTGAAAAGGACTATTACTCCAAGGTTCTCACCGGAGAAGGCGAGATTTCCAAACGAGTTCACTCGGTTCTCCAGAAATACCTGAAAGCGGAAGACCCCCAGGAAAAAGGTGTTTACCGCCAACAGCTGATTCCGGCCTGGTGGGACCTGGCCCGGAGCATGGTAACCCATTACCAGGGGCCCTTGATTGAAAAAAGATGGGCTCTCAGATACGGGTACTTCCTGCCTACCCTTGTTTCTCTGGAACAGCGGCGGATTATATCGAAGATTGTATCAAAAAACGAGTACGGTGAACCTATTCACTATGTGGATGAGTGGTTCGACCTCATTCTGGAAGGTAATATCAACCCTCTGGCAACCGATGAACTCAAGCCTTCAAGAATGAGTACCCAGAACAAAACAAAAGCTCTGCTGGAGAAAGCAAAAGGCTCAAAAGAGGCCAACCTCACCCTTTTACGAACACTTGTAGTCAAACGGGACGGCCTTGAATCCGATTTAAACTCTCAAATCAAACAGATAACCCGGCACGACTCCCATCCGGCCATTCCGGGGATAAAAGGTGCCTATACAGCGGAACAGAAACAGGCTTTCAACCGGTCCGGAGAGATACTCCGAAAGCTGAACAAACTGGACAAAGATATCAACCTCAACATCGAAAAGTTCAAAGATGCCGATGTGGAACTGGGAAAACTCGGAGAAAAAATTCAGCAGATGGGCGGTTTAAGCAAGGCCGACAAGGGCATCATGGAAAGCGAGCTGGACAGCATCAAACAAATGGCCAAGATGTGCGTCGGCCGACAGGGTAACCATATCCCCTTCCTGCTGAAGAATTTCTTCTTCCCGAATATGGACCTTATCGGTACCCGGGAAAATGTTATACGCTGCATGGATCAGGTGGAACAGGTAGATCCCGGAGTTTTCCGCAGAACTTTCCGACAGAAAACCAACCGCATCGTTCCCCACACCATTATTGTTCCCAGTTATGGGGAGAAAGGTGTCTGCTGGGAACCCTTTGAGCGTTTCAACCGATCAACCAGCCGGGGACGGATAGCCATACCGATGTTTCCCAAAAATCTGAAAACAGCTGTTATCTATGCTCTGGGAGATTTGCGTTGGAACGTTTCCAAGGAGAAGGCCGGCCATTACTGGATGGAGGAAGGATTATCCGGACATTACTACCAGTGGTTCAGTGCCAAAAAAATCCGGGGAGATGTCCGGCAGAAGTTTCTTGACGACTATGTCCTGTGGATTACCAAAGAAGTAGACGGAGTACAAAAACTCGAAAAAGAAGTTCGAACAATATTCTGGCGCTACATCCCCTTTACCCAGCCGGTAAAAGACACCCTGAGAAACCGGGGATTTGTGTACAATGAACTCTACAAGAAGGATATGAACCGCCAGATGTCCGACGGTTATTAAGTTCTTATCGTCTTTTTCTATTGAAAATCGGTTCAATATACTGTTCCAGACTCCATTTTTTCATCGCCCATTTAACGATTTTTGAATACAGAAAGAACGTTCCCGCGATAGACCCGAACAGAATTACAATGACGGCCAGCAGGGATAATCCTTCAGAATCAACATTGAATTTCTGATAGAGGCTTCCCACTGCTACACCGATAATTATGGCCAGCAGTATCAGAATCAGCAGATTCAGAACCGTAGCTGCCAGTAGAAAATAAACCGTATTGAGTTTTTTGTTCATAACTTCCTCATTTGCAGTTCCTGCCGGATAAGCAGAATAATCAGCAGTATTGACGATACAACCAGGGATGCATCGGCAATATTGAATGTCGGCCAGCGTTCCAGGCCGAATAATCCGTAGAATTTAAAATCCAGAAAATCCACAACACCCGCCGGCCGGAAGATTCTGTCAATCTGATTCCCCACTCCCCCGCCGATAATGGCGGCAAGAATCCAGCGCTGTCCGTTTGTCAGGTCCTTACCCCGAACCAGATAAAAACCGACCGCCGAGAGAACAAGGAGGGGAACAACAATAAAAAGACCGATCCGCAGAGCATCAGAGAAGCCGTTACCCATACTGAAGGCCGCACCCTGATTCTTCACGTGAATAAGTCTGAAAAAATCACCTGCAAAACTCCAGGCGATCGTGTAAGGCGGAATCAGTTTCTCCACCAGAATTTTTGTTATCTGATCCACGGCCACAATAATGGCACTCAGTAAGAAATATCTGTATTTACGCAAAAAAAACTCCCGGGAGGCAGGCCTCCATTAGATAAATATCAGTATCCCGTGGGAATATCAAGGAATACAGTTTCTATTCCCAGTTCTGATGCAACCGTTTCCGCCATGGCTTTCACACCGTAGATTTCCGTCAGGTAATGCCCGGCAAACAGCACATTGATACCCGCCTCCCGGCATTGGTGGTAGATTTCATGAGATCTGTCTCCGGTGATATAAAGATCCATACCCTCTGCAATGGCCTGGGAAACCTCCCGGGGCCCGCCGCCGGAGATTACCGCAATACTGCTGATTTCTGCTGGCCCGAAACGCAGGGCATTGATGCTGCTCTCCCATGCTCCGAACAGCTTGATAATCAGTGTTTCCAGATCCGAGGGTTCGGCAAGCCGTCCTTTAAAGCCGATTTTCCGCCCTTTGTAATCACCGAAGGGTTCAATATCTTCAAGCCCGAGAACCCCGGCAATACGGGCATTGTTTCCAAGTTCACCATGCCGGTCCAGAGGGAGATGACAGGCGTAAAGTGATATCTGATTCTCCATCAGGAAACGAACCCGTTCACCCATAACACCGGTAAGCGGAACCGCCGGTCCCCAGAACAGTCCGTGGTGAACAAAAAGCGCCTGGGCCCCCCGGGCAGCAGCCTGCCGGAAAGAGTCCATACAGGCATCCACTGCAAAAGCCATAGTCTCCACTTCGGCTTCCGGATTACCAAGCTGGAGTCCGTTCATGGAGGCATCAATATCGTCTATTGTTTCAAACTCAAGCCTGTTTCGCGCCCAGAGGTCAAAATCGATCATTTTCATAAACCTGATTATAGACTGAAAAACGTGATATTAACCACCGGCGGACATCTTACAAGAAAACCGTTCACTCTATAGAATGTCCGGCATGCCGCACTTTCCCCGTGAACTCACTCTGAACGAGATTTTACTGAATATTGAAGTCCCCGCTGTGAATGAAACAGCAGCAGAGACCGACGATAAACAATGGGCCGTTATCGGCCAGGACAGAGCCGTACAGGCTCTGGAAATGGGTATGTCCATCAAAGCCAGGGGCTACAACATCTATGTGGCCGGCGAATCAGGTACCGGAAAGCATACTGCCATCATGGATATTCTTTCCCGGCACCGGAACAAGAATGGTTCCCTCAGGGATATTGCCTATGTCCAGGATTTTACCAATCCGGACAAACCGATCAATCTTACCTTCCCTGAAGGAAAGGCCCGGCAGTTTAAAGAGGATATCAAGCTCCTTGTGGACCGGCTGAACAAGCGGATTGCCCACGATCTGGATGCGGAAACCTACAAAGCCAAAAGAGACAGCCTTATCGCAGAGGTTGAAAACGGCGAAAACAAAAATCTGGCCGACTTTGAAGGCAAGCTGAAAGCCGAGGGATTCAGTACCGTTCAGACTGAGGATGATGATGAAGGTATGGCCACTGATATCGCACCGGTAATTGACGGCGAGATTGTTCTCTTTGAAGATCTACAGGATCTGGTATCCTCAGGACAGATTCCAGAAAAAATCTGGAGCGAAACCCGGGAGCGGTATTTTGCCTACCTGGATACAATGAAACGAATCTACCGGGAACTCAGGATTGCCAGAGAACAACTGGATACATCCCTGACAGAACTGAAAAATGAAACCTTGAAACCCGGGCTCCATGAAGAGTGTCGTGCGGCAGCTGAATCCTGGCCGGATGTGAGCATCATGAAATTTCTGAACAGCCTGGAAGAGGATATCCTGGAAAACAGTGACTGGATAATCTCTGAAAGTGATGATGATGAGGAAATCGATCTTAACATCCGTTACGGTGTGAATATCGTTGTGGACAGGTTCGGTATTGAGGAATTACCGGTTATTCACGAAACCAACCCTACAAAAACCAACCTCTTTGGTGCCATTGAAGCAAAATACGATGTTTCCGGTGAACTCCGGACGAACATGATGATGATTAAAGCCGGCTCCCTCCTTCAGGCCGACGGAGGCTTTCTGATTCTCCAGGCCGAGGATGTTTTCTCCAAAGAAGGGTTGTGGGTTGAGCTGAAAAGGGCTCTGCAGACCGGACATGTTGTCCCGGAAGTTCAGTCCACCCCATTAGGCCCGCTGCCCATCCTGATGAAACCTGAGCCGGTCTCCTTTGAAACAACGGTTATACTTGTGGGACCGGCCCGGATATACGAATCCCTCTGCGCCCAGGATGATGAGTTCCTCAAACTCTTCAAGGTTGCCGCGGAATTCAGTCCGGTAATGGCCCGGGAGCCGAAAACGGAGCGGGAATATGCCGCTTTTGCCAGGGGCTTGTCCACCAAGGAAGGGTTGTTGTCCATTACATCCGACGGTATCAGGGAAATCATTTCCTACGGGGTTGTTCTCTCGGAAAAAAGGAATCGCCTGAGCACCCGTTTCAGCCTGATAAGCGATCTTATCCGGGAATCCGATTACGGGGCCGGAAAGACAGGAAAAACCTCTATCGATGGGGATGATGTCAGAAAGGCCATTGCTTCCAGAGAATACCTGAGCAACCTTCCCGAGGAAATGCTGATTAATCAGATTCGGGAAGGAACCCTGTTGATTGATGTTGACGGTAAAAATACCGGCGTTGTGAACGGTCTGGCGGTTCTGGAGCGCGGATTCTACGCCTTCGGTACACCATTGAGAATTTCCGTGGCGGTGAGCCCGGGGAAAGAAGGCCTTATCAACATAGAACGGGAATCCGGTCTGTCCGGCGAACTCCACGATAAGGGTGTATTCCTCCTGGAGGGTTATCTGCGTCAGCGCTATGCCCGAAGGCAGCAGCTCTCCCTGACCGCCAGTATCGCAGTGGAACAATCCTACTACGAAATTGACGGTGATTCGGCTTCTGCGGCGGAACTTGCGGCCCTGCTCTCCGCCATTGCGGAGATTCCCCTTCGCCAGGATGTTGCCGTAACCGGAGCTGTTAATCAACAGGGAATTATTCTTCCTGTGGGAGGTATCCATGAAAAGGTCCAAGGATTCTTCCAGGCCTGTGAGGCAAAAGGATTCACAGGAAGACAGGGGGTTGTTGTTCCGGCAAAAAATATCGGCTCTGTTATTCTTCCGGATAAAATCATTACAGCGGTCGAATCGTCACAGTTTCATATCTGGGTTGCTCGGAATATTGATGAGGTGATGACACTGCTCACCGGATGGAATGCCGGGAAGGAACGGCGGAACGGAAAGTTTGAGAACCACAGCATAAACGAGAGAATCCGCCGGGGTTTAGCCGAATTGGCAGACCTTTCCTGAATGAATGAATGGTGAATGGTGATTTCTGTATTTGACACAACCTGTTGTGCCGAGAGTATAATTAACAACAGAAGGAAAAGTGCATGCCCAATCCGAAAATTATAGAGAAAATTAAACAGTCGGTACGTCAATCCGTACCTCTGACAGTAACAACTTATAAGCTTCCCCATGAAACCGAGATGCAGATTGATGAGATACTGGCCGCCTATCTGGATGAACTCGGTCAGGGAGTTTTGAATGATCACCTTTCCTACTGCCTGAAAGAACTTGCCGTTAATGCCAAAAAAGCCAATACAAAACGTGTTTACTTTGACGAAAAGAAATTAAATCTGCAAAACAAGGAAGACTACGCTGAAGGCATGAAAGCCTTCAAGGAAGAAACCCTCAGCAATCTGGATTACTGGCTGGAGCTGCAGAAAAAGAAAGGACTGTTCATCAAGTTTATTTTTCACCCTAAAGGCCGTCATTTCCGTATCGCAATAAAAAATAACGTGGAAATAACCCGAAAAGAACAGATGAGGGTTTACGACCGTATCACCCGTTCCCGGGCCTTTGAAACTCTGGAAGAGGCATTTGCCGAAGTTCTGGATGACTCGGAAGGTGCCGGTCTGGGCATCGTTATTCTTGTCTTGATGCTCCGGAAGATGGGCCTTGATGAAGAGGCCTATGAGATTGAGGGAGAAAACGGAATCACCACTTCCAGCATCACCGTTCCCATCAATGAAGTGAAACTTGAGAAACTGGATATGCTTATTTCCCAGATTGTCGACGAGATAGACCAACTGCCCCAGTTCCCGGATAATATTGTTGCCATTCAGCGGCTCATTGCCGATCCGAAGAGTGAAATCAGTGATATTGCCCGGAAAATCAGTACCGACCCGGCTCTGACTGCCGACCTGCTGAAAACGGTAAACTCGGCCCAGTTCATGCTCCCGAATAAAGTGGATAACATTGTCGATGCGGTAAAAATGCTCGGCCTCAGGGGCATTAAAAACATGCTGTTCAACTACGGGGCTGATAAAATACTGAACCTGCCCTCTCATCCGGAACTCTGGGATCATGCCCATCGGGTGGCTTTCTACAGCTTCACCCTGGCCCGGCAGATTACCCGGAGCAAGGACATCATCGATGATGCCTATGTGGGAGGGATACTTCACGATATCGGTAAAATCGTATTCTCCGCCGTTCATCCGGAACTTCTGGACCGGATACAGCATTTCAGCTCCGAAAGGGACATCGCTCCCGGTCTGTTTGAAGATCTGTCCGCCGGGTACAATCATGCGGAAATCGGTGCCAAAATTGCCGAGAAGTGGAATTTTTCCGATTCCCTCATTGAATCCATACGCTATCATCATGAACCCGGTGCCTGCCGGCCCGAACACCGACTTGTGGTCTACTGTGTTTATCTGGGAAATGCCGTCTGCGGGTATGAGTCAGGTGAAATTCATTTCGATATTATGGATCATTCCATACTTTCAAAGTTCCGCATCACCACCGAAGACCAGTTTAAAGAAGTTCAGCACAAACTCTCCAACGATTATGATGCAGAAGTAAAGACTAATTGAAAATCCTGATAGAATAACTTGACGTTCTTATATATATGCAGTATTTAATATACATATTAATAAACTCAGGAGATTACTGTGGCCATTACAATCTATACAACGCCAAGCTGCGGCTACTGCAATGTCGCCAAAAATTACTTCAGGGAAAACAGAGTTCCCTTTACCGAATACGATGTATCCCGGGACCAGAGACGCGCCGATGAAATGGTGAAAAAATCAGGTCAGATGGGTGTCCCTGTAATTGATATCAACGGCCGGATTATCGTCGGATTCAACAAATCCGAAATAGAACGCAGCCTTCACCGCTGATTGATTGATTGAATCCACTGCCTGAGAAGGATTCCAAAGGCCACACCGGCATTCAACGAAGCCTTCGGTCCAGGCAGATGAATACTGACAATACCCCCGTCATTTTCAGCCCTCCTGAGGGCCGGGGGTGATACCCCGAGCTCTTCTGAACCGATTATAACAGTCCCCGACCGGGGAAATTCAAAATCAGAGATATCCGCTCCACCCAGTTCCAGAGCGAAGAGAGTTCCTGTAAGAGTATCCGAAAGCTCTTTCAAGGTTTTGACATCCCATTTAATCCGATCTACGGCACCCATGGAACTGCGCCGGGCCCGGCGGTGGTCCGGAGAGCAGCCTTCCGGAGAAAACCAGCACTGCTCCACCCCGAAGGCCAGAGCGGTTCTCATCACCGAGCCCGCATTAAAGGGGCTCCTCAGGCCGTCCAGATAAACACGTACCGGAAAGGTTTTATGAGTTCTGCCGTCAGCGGTATCCGCCGGATGGTTGTCCACGGCAGCCTCAATATCCCAGTCGGCCCAATCTCTACCAAGCTTCAATAACATACTGTGTCTCAGGGAATTCAGATTCCACAGCAGTTCTCCATCATCAAAAGAAAACTGAACAGCCCTTTTTCTTATTGATTCTCCCCAGAAATCATCCTGAGAAATCAGTTCCGACAATCCTCTGAGATAGGATGAATCAATTTCATTACCGAAAAGAAGCTCTTTCTCAAAATCCCTGAGTAAAATAACAATCTTGCGGCGGCGGGTTCCATCCTTCAGGGATGAAAGTTTACGAAGAGTAATCAGGACGAAAGATCCAGTATCTCTCTGAATACCCCTTCGTTCAGATCCGGGCGTTCAGCCCCCAGGATATCCACGGCCCAGGCGGATGCCTGCAGTACATTGGAGAGTTCCACGCCCAGCTCCCGGAGCCTGCCGGGAAGATCCAGACGGCCGAACAGGGAACGAACTTCTCCGGCAGGACTGTCCGATGCATCTTCAGCTGAGTCGGCGATTAAACCCGCCAGTTCTTTTAATTTCGGTGAACCGGCATACAGGGGGGACTCAAGCACCCAGGCCAGAAGCACCGCCGCGACACCAGCCTTGGATGTTTCCGAAGCGGCGGATACAGCCCAGGAAAGTATCATCCCCGGGCCGAGACCGGTTAAACCTGTGGAAAATGCCGCCAGTACCGCGGTTTCAGCCTCCCGGATACGATAATCAGGATCTACAGCCTGCTCTTTTACTTCCCTGAGTAATCCCGCCGCAGTTCTGATTGCGGACCGGGCCTGTATATCGGAAAAGAAGTCCGAACGAGGGGAAAGAAAAGCTTCAACAGCCGAAAAAAGCAGCGATGCCATAGACAGAGCCGAGGCCCGTACCGGCAATTTACCGGTAATGGAGGTATCAATAAGCACCGTCTCTGCCGGAGGGACTTCCAGGGGAACAAGGACCGCCCGTTGTGACTGGGAGTCGTTTAGAAGGGCTTCATTACGAAAGAGCAGTGTAAACCGCCCCGAAGAGGGTATTTCAAGTATGGGCAGCCCCGGTTTATCAGGAGTTCTGCCTGACATCAGATCTGCAGCAGACAGTATACTTCGGGATGTGGACGCGACAAGACGGCCCAGAGAAAGAACCTTTTCTCCGCCCAAAACCCCGATCATATCAGCATGTGAACCTCTGGCAAGGGAGAGCGCCTCATCCAGGGTTTCTGTGTCGGAAGAGATACCTTCCCTGGCAAAAAGGATAGTACTGATGCCTTCTGAATCCAGCTGATCCTGAATATCTGCAGCTCTGACTTCCAGCGACTTATCGGCAATCAGCAGGGCCCGACTGCCCCATTCGCTTACACCGGTTCCCAGCCTGGCCAGCGGTCCGATGGACACCTTCGGGGTACATTTTAAATCAATCTCACTCATCTCTATCCTCGTGAACAAAAAAGGCAGGACCCTAAGCCCTGCCTCCCTATATCTGCGTGATTCAAGCTGTCTAGACGCCGAAAACATCCATCAAACTGTCGGCCACGGCTTCAACTACCTTGTCGTTGATATAATTTGGATCCTGGAGTTTGGCTTTTACCTCTTCAATCCTGTCCAGCCGGACGTCTGGAGTGGCACGGACAATATCAGCGGTCTGCTGAAGAGCAGCTGAACGCCTGGCTTCTTCAGACACAGCCACCGTGTCGGTGGGAGCTTGTCTAGCGGCTTTCGCCGGCTTACCTGTCTTGTTGTACTTAGCAACCGGATCAACCGGTCCCAACCTGTCAATGGTCATGTATGCTCCTCGTTCCAATTCACTCTTAGTATCGGCAACGACCCCATAAGTTTAACCGGTAGAAATTGAAAAAGCGAAAGTTTCGGAAAATTGCATGGTTAAACCATGCTTTCCCGGCGCTCATTCTGGAATGAACAAGTTCATTCCTCATATCGCTTGGGAATCATCCCTTTTTCCCAAGTCCCACCAGAACAGCAAATTCTCCTTTAATGGTACTCCTGGATGAGAGTACAGCCAAGACCTCCTGAGGGGTTCCGGAAAGAAATTCCTCGAATTTCTTCGTTATTTCCCTGCCAAGGAGGATTTTACGCTCAGGAGAGAGCTCTTTGAGATCTTCAATCAGCTTGATTATCCGGTAGGGGGATTCGTAAAGAACGAAAATCATCCCCATTTCCAGAAGCTCTTTCAGGCGGCTTCGCCGTCTTCCGCCTTTGGGAGAGAGGAATCCCTCGAACACAAACCCCTTCCCCGCCGTTCCAGCCACACTCATCAGGGTTGTAACTGCAGAAGCCCCGGGAAGGGGAATAACGGGAAATCCGGCTTCCCGGACGGCTGAAGCCAGACGGCCCCCGGGGTCACTTACACCGGGAGTCCCCGCATCTGAAACGTAGGCAACATCCTTTCCCTCTTCCAGGAGTTTAACGATACCTTTTGAACTGTTCTCCTCATTCCTGGCCCGGCAGCTGATAACAAATCCGGCGGCAATACCATAACGATCCAGCAGCTTTCTGGTCTGCCGGGTATCTTCTGCGGCGATAACATCCGTTTCCTTGAGAATCCGGACAGCGCGGTAGGTAATATCTTCAAGATTCCCGATAGGAGTAGCAACGATGTATAAAGTGGTCATAACTCTATTATATCGAGATTGACCCTTCGGGTAAGCGAAGTATAATACTTGTATAGCCATGGAATCTGTCAGGAGGTAAGGATTATCATTTCCACCGCACCCACTCATTACAGGACGAGTCGTATCCGAAACAATATTCTCGACTACCTCAAAAAAAGTACGGCACACCCCTCAGCGAATGATGTGCATCAATTCGCCCGGGAACAGAATCCCCGGATCAGCTTCGGAACGGTGTACCGCAACCTGAATATCCTGGTGGATATCGGTGAAGTCCAGAGACTGGAATCCTCCCGGGGTAAGGACCGCTTCGATGCCCGTTTTCCCCAGCACGCCCATTTCCGCTGCGATACCTGCGGAAACCTCTTCGATCTCCCCCTGGTTCCCGATCAGCTGATTGTTGAACTCTCAGAGAAAACGGGGCATAAGATATCCGGCCACAACCTCGAGTTTACAGGAATCTGCTCCTCCTGCAGCTCTGACTCCTGACGTTGAGCACAGAAGTCCTTTACGCCGTAATTTTCATTCTCGTTCTCTCCACTCTGGGGGTACTGCTCTGGAGCTGGAAGAACAGGGAAGCCGGCAGATCGGGGAACTCCCGCCGGACAGACAGCCCACCGGAAGAGGGGGGAACCGACTGCCCCCTCTGCGGAGAACATCTCCCCCGGGGAACCAGGGTACATTCGGTTCTCTTTCCGGG